>CAISZB010000372.1 GCA_903889845.1 uncultured Verrucomicrobium sp.
GGACCGAGACCGGGAAGAGGGGGGCGGGAAAGGCGGGAGCCCCTGTGCAAAGGGCTCCCCCGAAGGGAACGGGGCTAAGGCGGGGATCAGGAACCTTCACCTTCGGAAATCTTGCGCAGGTACCGGAACTCTTCCAGCACCTTGCCGGTTCCCTCCGCGACGGCCGAGAGCGGATCCTCCGCCACGTGGACGGGAAGGCCCGTCTCCTCCGCGAGGAGGCGGTCCAGGCCGCGGAGCAGGGCCCCGCCGCCCGCCAGCACGATGCCGCGCTCGACGAGGTCGGCGGAGAGCTCCGGAGGGCAGCGCTCCAGGGTGATGCGGACCGACTCGACGATGACGGAGACGGGTTCCATCAGCGCCTCGCGGACTTCCTGCGAGGTGATCGTGAGGGTCTTCGGCAGGCCGGCGACGAGGTCGCGGCCGCGGACTTCCATCGTGGTCTCCTTCTCGGGAGGATAGGCGGAGCCGATCTTGATCTTGATCTCCTCGGCCGTCCGCTCGCCGACCATGAGGTTGTAGGCGCGGCGCATGTAATTGATGATGCTTTCGTCGAGCTCGTCGCCCGCGACGCGGACGCTGCGGCTGTAGACGATGCCGGCGAGGGAGATGATCGCCACCTCCGTCGTCCCGCCGCCGATGTCGACGATCATGTTCCCCGCCGCTTCCTGCACGGGCAGACCGACGCCGATCGCTGCGGCCATCGGCTCCTCGATGAGATGGACCTCGCGGGCGCCGGCATGGCGGGCGGAGTCCTGCACGGCGCGCTTCTCGACCTCGGTGATGCCGCTGGGCACCGCGATGACGACGCGGGGCGGACGGAGCTTGAGGCGGTTCTGGACCTTGCGAATGAAAGCGCTGAGCATCGCCTCGGTGATCTCGAAGTCGGCGATGACCCCGTCCTTCAGCGGACGGACGGCGATGATGTTCCCCGGCGTGCGGCCGAGCATCCGCTTCGCCTCGTCGCCGACGGCGAGGACTTTCTTCGTCCCCTGCTGGATCGCGACGACGGACGGCTCACGGAGAACGATGCCCCGGTCTTTTACGTAGACCAGGGTGTTCGCGGTGCCGAGATCGATGCCGATGTCGTTGGTGAAAAAACTCGAAAAGGATTTGAAAAGCATAGAGTTATATCAATTTTGAAAGCAAAAAACGGGTTTCGTCGAATCCATCTGAAGTAGCCTACAGAGAGTGTTTTGGCAAAGTCTTTCGGGTTTGTACAGAGGAAAATACTTTGACCTTCGGGCCGGGCTGTCGGACGATCCCGTTTCCCCATGCCTCGCGTTTTCCCTCCCCTCTCCGCCGCCCCGCTGATCGTCGCCACGGTGACGACCGCCCGGGGCCTCGCCCTATTGTCCAAACCGGCCGCCGTGCGGGGGGCCGACCTCGTCGAAGTCCGCGTCGACGCCCTGCTCCAGGCCGGTCTCTCCCTCGACGCGATCGAGGCCGCCCTGCGCCGCCGCGCCCTTCCCGTCCTCCTCACCTGCCGGATCCAGGCCGAGGGCGGCGTCCGGGCCTGGAAGCCGGGGGAACGGACCGAGGCCTACGCCTTCCTGCTCCACGAGGCCGAGGCGATCGACGTCGAGCTGGCATCGCAAAAGGAACTCGACGGCCTCCTTGCCGCCGCCCGGCAAACGGGGAAGGCCGTGATCCTTTCCGCCCATTCGATCCCGAAGCCCCTCCGCGCCGCCGCCCTCCGGCGGTTGACCGCCGCGCTGCGCCAGGCCAGGCCGACGATCGCGAAGATCGCCGCGCGGATCGATTCCCGCGCCGACCTCGCCGCGCTGGGCCGCGTGCTGTTGGAGGAAAAGGGAAAGCAGCCCTGGGCCGTCATGGGCGTGGGACCGCACGGGGGGTTGTCGCGGGAGGTGCTCGGGGCGCTGGGCTCCGCGCTGGTGTATGGGTACCTGGACCAGCCCGCTGCGCCGGGGCAGCCGGAGGCGAAGGCGTTGGCGGGGTTTCGGAAGACGCTACCCCGGTAAGGGGACGCGGGGGACGGCATCCCCTTCGGGGCAGGGTAAAATCGCGCTATGCGCTTACCTGTACAGCTGGAGGTAATCCGCTTTATCGCCAAAGAGGGGCTTCGCCCCTCCTTGAACCTCCCCGTCTGCAATATGCCAACGGGAGAAGGCATCCACGAC
>CAISZB010000373.1 GCA_903889845.1 uncultured Verrucomicrobium sp.
AGGGAATGAGCGTCGAGTGGCACGACTTCGAGACGGAGAAGCCCTTCGACTGGAGCCGCAGCTTCCACGCGCCGAGCCTGGAGATCTGCCTCAACTTCTCCGGCGAGGCCCGTTTTGGCGGCAACGGGAAAGGGGAACCCCGCCCTCTTGCCGCGCGGCAGGCCGCCCTCTACACGACGGGGAAGACGCGCCTTGCCGCCCAGCGGCTGCCGGGAATGCGCCACCGCTTCGTGACGATCGAGCTTTCGGCGGCCTTCCTGGAGGGGCGGATCGGGGCGCTGCGCGAGGGGGTCCGCGACGACGTCCGCCGCTTCCTCGACGCGCCGAAGGAGGCCGCGCCGATCCTCGAAATCTTCCCCCTGCCGACGGCGCTCCTGGCCCTGCGGGAACAGTTGCTGGAGCCGCCGGTCCCCCCCGCCGCGCGGTCCCTCTGGTACCCGGCGAAGGTCGCCGAGGTGATGGGGCAGATCCTTTTCAAGGCGCAGGCCGAGGCCGGGGCGGAGCTGTTCTGCGAGCGGCGCAAGAAGCAGATGCGGGAGCGGATCGACCACGTCCTCTTCCTCCTGAAGCGCGACCTGGAGAACCCGCCGACGCTGGAGATGCTGGCGAAGGAGGTGGGGTGCAGTTCCTTCTACCTCAGCCGCACCTTTTCCCAGGCCGTCGGGATGACGCTGCCGCAGTACCTGCGCCGGGTCCGGATCGAGCGGGCGGCGGAACTGCTCCGCGCCGGGGGGAAGACGGTGACGGAGGTCGCCTTCGAGGTCGGCTACACCTCGCTCTCCGCCTTCAACACCGCCTTCGTCGAACTCGTCGGCTGCTGCCCCGGGCTCTATCCGATGGCGATGGCCGGGAAACTTGCCAAGCGCCCCCTTTCGCGCTCCGATGGAGGAAAGTGAAAAAGCGTCCGGCTCCTTCCTCCCCGGCCTCCTCCCTCCTGGCCGCCTGCGGCTGCGGCTGCTCCGGCGACGGGGAGGCCCACCTCGGCCTCGCGGTGAAGGCGAAGGGAGGTCGCCTTGAGGCCGCCGTCGAGGCGTGCCGCCGCGCGGGGCTGCGGAAGACGGCGGCGCGGGAGGCGATCCTCGCGTTCCTCGACCGGCGCGGCGCCCCGGTGACGCTGGGGGCGGTCTCCGCCGCGCCGGAGATCACGGCGGGGTGCGACCCGGCGACGGTCTTTCGCATCCTGCAGAAGCTGGAGGAGATCGGCGTCGTCCGCCGCATCTGGCTCCACGACCGGACTCCCTACTATGTCCTGGCCGAAGCGGGCCGCCACAGCGACTACGTCCTCTGCGTCGGCTGCGGGAAGGTCGAGCCGACCGGCCTCGACTGCCCCGCCCGGGCGATGGAGGAGGAGGTGGCCACGCGGCTGGGGTATGCCTCGGTGCGGCACGAACTGGGGTTTTATGGGCTCTGTCCGGAGTGCCAGGGGAAGGGGACGCGACTGCCTGCGCGATAGCGGACGGCTCTCTGCCCCTCTCCGAAGGAGCGGCTTACGCCCCCTCCTCCGGCGGCACGGCCTCCAACCCCAACTCCTGCTCGTAAAGATTGAGTTTGTTCCGCAGCGTGCGGACGTTGATTCCCAGGAGGCGGGCGGCCTCGTTCCGGTTTCCCCGGGTCTTCTTCAGGGCATTGCGGATAAGGCGCTTCTCCATTTCCTCGACAGTGAGGACCTCGTCCTCGGCGATGGCGGGAGCGCCGGAGGCCCCTCCCGCCACGGCCCCGCCCGCGCCCGCTCCGGGACGGGCGCCCATGCCGCCGCCGGGGCGGGAGACAATGAAGTCGTGGAATTCGAGGGCGCGGTCGTCCTCGGCGAGGATGACGGCCCGCTCGGCATAGTTCTGCAGCTCGCGGACGTTCCCCGGCCAGTGGTAGTCGGAGAGTTGGCGGAGGGCCTCGGGGCTGACGGCGGGGGTCGGCTTGTTGTACTTCTTCGCGAGGCGATCCAGGAAGCTCCTCAGGAGGAACTCGACCTCGCCCGCCCGCTCCCGCAGGGCGGGGAGCTTCACGGGGACGACGTTGAGGCGGAAGTAGAGGTCCTGCCGGAACTCGCCCGCGGCGATGGCGCGCTCGATGTCGCGGTTCGTCGTGGCGAGGATGCGGACATCGACGCGGATGGTGCGGTTGCCGCCGACCCGCTCGAACTCCTTTTCCTGGAGGACGCGGAGGAGCTTTGCCTGGAGGCCGAGGGAGATTTCGGTGACTTCGTCGAGGAGGAGGGTGCCGCCGTTGGCCAGCTCGAAGCGCCCCTCGCGGCGGCTGCTGGCGCCGGTGAAGGAGCCCTTCTCGTGGCCGAAGAACTCGCTCTCCAGGAGGTTCTCCGGGACGGCGGCGCAGTTCACCTTGATGTAGGGGGAGTGGGCGCGCTGGCTGTTCTGGTGGATGGCGCGGGCGACGAGTTCCTTCCCCGTCCCGCTCTCCCCCTCGATGAGGACGGTGGCGTTGGTCGGACCGACGCGCTTGATGAGTTTCTCGACCTCGGCCATCTCCGGGCTGGTGTAGAGGAGTTCCCAGGTGGAGGTCTCGGCAGCCAGCTGTTCCTTCAGGTAGTCGTTTTCCTCGCGCAGCTTCCGCTGTTCCAGGAGCTGGGAGAGCGCCATGTCGAACTGGGCCAGGGTGAAGGGCTTCAGGAGGTAGTTTGCCGCGCCGAGCTTCATCGCATCGACCGCCGACTCGATGCTGCCGAAGCTGGTGACGATGATGCACTCGACCGGGCCCATCTTCTTCACCGCCTGCATCACGTCGAGGCCGTTGCCGTCGGGGAGCAGGAGGTCGATGATCATCAGGTCGGCGGGCTCCTTCTGCTGGGCCTCGATCGCCTGCTGGCAGTTGACCACGCCGAGGACGGGAATATTTTGCTTCTGCAGATGGCCAACGATCAGCCGCCGGATCAGCGGATCGTCGTCGACGACGATAACTCGTTCGAATTGCATAAGCTATTTAGGCTATTAAGCAATTCAAAGTAAAAAGTCCAGAGGAATGGCCCTGCGAGAGGTATTTTTTTCCGATGCGGCATGGAATGTAAGGAAAAAAACGCCAACGAGGTGTGATTGTTCGAAGGCAAGCCTTTGGGGGGGTTGTAGGATTTTTCCTACAATAAGTTAAGGCAAAGACCGATAGGGGGACGCCACTCTTTCCATTAAGGTTTTACTTTACCCCCCTTACCTATGATGAAGCCTCCTCTCCTGATCGCGATCGTTTCCCTCTTGGTGCCGAACCTGCTTCCGGCCCAGGACGTCTCTCCTGGCGCCACGGAAGTCCTTATCGGCAGTTCCCTCCCCCTCGATGGCGCTTTCTCCGCCGTCGGTCAGGCGACGAAGGGCGGCATGGAGGCGGCGTTCAACGCTGTGAACGCCAAAGGCGGAGTCAGTGGACGGAAGTTCCGGCTCGTCACCTACTCGGACGGCTACGATCCGATCCTCTGCGTGAAGAACACGCTCCAGCTCATCAACACGGACAAGGTCTTTGCCCTCTGCTCCTACGTGGGGACGCCGACCTCGGTGAAGGCCCAGCCCGTGTGGCAGAATGCCAAGGTCCCCGTCGTCGGCTTCTATACCGGCGCGAAGGCGCTCCGCGATCCCTTCAACCGTTACAACATCCACATCCGGGCCTCCTACGGGGCCGAGGTCAAGGCCGCCGTCGATGCCTTCACGGCCAACCTCGGCGCGTCGAAGTTCGCCATCCTCTACCAGGACGACGCCTTTGGCGATGCCGTGAAGACGGCGACCGAGGGTGCCCTGACCGCCAAGGGCCTCGCCCCGGTCGCCTCCGGGAGTTTCGTCCGCGGCACTCTCAACGTCGAGGACGCCGTGGGCAAGATCGTCCCCGCCGCCCCGAACGTCGTCGTTCTCGTCGGCACCTACGCCCCTCTGGCGAAGGCGATCACGCTGGCGAAGCAGCAGGGGTTGGCGAAGACGGTCTTCTACACCGTCTCCTTCGTCGGGCCGGAGGCGTTGGCGAAGGAGCTGGGCGCGGCGACCGACCACGTCGTCGTCACCGAGGTGATCCCCCCCTACACCGATGCCACCCAACCGCTGGTCGCCGCCTACCTGGCCGATCTCCAGGGCGGCGCCCCGTCCTTCCCCTCCTTCGAGGCCTATCTCAACGCCCGCGTCCTGATCGAGGGGGTGAAGGGGGCCGGAGCCGCGCCGACCCGCGAAAGCCTCATCGACGCGATCGAGGCGATCAAGCCGGGGCAGATCGCGGGCGCCCCGCTCTCCTACGGCGCCGCGAACCACCAAGGCCTCTCCTCGGTCTACCTCATCGCCCCGCAGGGGGGGCAATGGAAGGAAATCAAGGATTGGACCGCCCTCAAGTAATCCCTGCCTCCCTGGCCATGAAGCTGAACATCCCTCCTTTCCAAAGAATTCTTCTTTCCTCGTACGCGGTCGTGATGGGGGGGAGCATGGCGGTGCTGGGGTTCTTTCTCCTCTCCTCCCTCGACGGCGTGCTGAGGGATCAGGCGAGGAACACCCGTTCTTCCCTGACCCAGAACATGGCGCTCTCCATCGCCGATCCCCTCCTCACGGGGGAGACTGACCAGATCGCCACCGTCCTCAACGGATACAAGAAGAACGAGCCCTCCATCCTCTCCATCTTCGTCGTCAAGCCGGACGGCCAATGCGTGGTCTCCATCGGACAGGATCTCAAGGATCATCTTCTCAACCAGACTCCCGTTGAGAAGGCCGTCCTCCAGGAAAAGGACCTCCTGATCCAGCCCGATGCGCTGGAAAAGGGGGTCCCCGAGTTCAGCGCCCCCATCCGGATGCAGGGGG
>CAISZB010000374.1 GCA_903889845.1 uncultured Verrucomicrobium sp.
AACCCTGGATGAGGCAGATGATGAGGGTGAGGACGCGGGAATACTGGGTGACCTTCTGGCGGCCGCCCTCTTCGCGGGAAAGCTTCGCGAGGCTGGGGATGACCGCCGTCATCAGCTGCATCATGATGCTGGAGCTGATGTAGGGCATGACGCCGAGGGAAAAGAGGGCGCAGTTCTCCAGCGCGCCGCCGCTGAAGAGGTTGAACATGCCGATGACGGAGCCCTGCGCCTGCTGGTCGACGATCTTCGAGAAGAACTCGCCCAGGACCACCGTGTTCACGCCGGGGCACGGGATCGCCGCGCCGACGCGGACGACGACGAGGAGGGCGAAGGTGAAGAGGATGCGCTGGCGGAGTTCGGGGATCTTGAAGCTGTTGGTGAATGCGGAGAACATGATGGGCTGCTTTGTTTGGAAAATTCCTGGGAAAATGAGGGGGGCTAAATAAAGGGTCTTTAACATGCCCCGAACCGGGGCGAAACTGCAAGGGCGTTCGACGGACCCGGGGTCTTTTTTTGGTTTGGGACCCCGAACGAAAAAACCGCCCTGGCGGTTGCCGGGCGGTTCTTGCTCTCCCTTCCTCCCCTCCCCTTCAAGAAAGGGAGGGGCGAGGAAGGAAGGAGGCCGAGAGCGGTGGTGGCTCTAAGCTCTTTAAGCCGCCTTCGCCTTCGGCGCCTTCTGGGCCTTGGCGACGATCTCGATCGTGCCGCCGGCGGCTTCGATCTTCTTCTTCGCGGCCTCGCTCACGGCGGAGGCCTTGACGGTGATCTTCTTCGTCAGCTCACCGGTGCCGAGGATCTTCACCCCGTCCCAGTTGCCGTTGACGAGGCCCGCGGCGCGGAGCGCCTTCTCGTCGATCTCCGTGACCTTCAGGTCCTGGAGGTCGCCGACGTTGACGGGGGCGTAGACGGTGGCGAAGTCGGTGTTGTTGAACCCGCGCTTCGGGATACGCCGGATGAGGGGCATCTGGCCGCCTTCGAACCCGAGGCGGATGCTGCCGCCGGAGCGGGCCTTCTGGCCCTTATGGCCCTTGCCGCTGGTCTTGCCGTGGCCGGAGCTTTCGCCGCAGCCGAGGCGCTTGATGCGGTGCCGGGAACCCGGACGGGGCTTCAAATCGTGGAGTCTCATGATCGTGATTTCTTGATGTGAACAATGCGATTAGGCGGCAGAAGCGGCCACGGGGGCGACTTCGGCGGAAGCCTTGACCTTCACCTTCTTGCCGCGGGCCGAGAAGATCTGTTCCCGGGTGCGGAGCTGGCGGAGGGCCTCCAACGTCGCCTTGACGACGTTGTAGGGGTTGTCGGAGCCAAGGGACTTCGTGAGGACGTCCTTGACCCCGGCCAACTCGACGACGGCGCGGACGGCGGAACCGGCGATGATGCCGGTACCTTCCGAGGCGGGCTTCAGGAGGACCTTGCCCCCGTCGAAGGTGCCGAAGACCTCGTGCGGGATCGTGGCGTTCTTCAGGGAGATGGGTTCCAGCTGATGCTTGGCGTTCTCGGTCGCCTTCTTCACGGCGTCGGCCACTTCGTTGGCCTTGCCGAAACCGATGCCGACGCGGCCCTTCTTGTCGCCGACGACGACGAGGGCGCTGAAGCTGAAGCGACGTCCGCCCTTGACGACCTTGGAGCAGCGGTTGATGTGGACGAGCTTGTCGGAAATGCCGTTATCCTCGCCCTTCGGCTCGGTATTCCGGGGGCGACGGGGCCCGCGGCCACCGCCGCCGGGACCGCGACCACCGCGACCGCCCGGGCCGCCGGGACCACGACCGCGGGGGGCGTGGGAGGGAGCGGCAGCCGCCGCCGCAGGAGCGGGGGCCACAGCGGCAGGGGTTCCTTCGACAGCAGGGGCAGCCTGCTCTTTGACTTCGACGTTATCGGCCATATTAGAATTCCAATCCGGCCGCGCGCGCTGCGTCGGCCAATGCTTTGACTTTTCCGTGGTAGCGGAAGCCGCCGCGGTCGAAGACGACCTTGGCGATCTGTTTTTCCTTCGCCCGTTCGGCGACGAGTTTGCCGACGTGTTCGGCACCCTTGGCGTTCGGCTTCAGGGCGGCGGGGTCGAGGACCTTCTCCGTCGTGTGAACGCTGACGAGGGTCTTCCCCTCTTCGTCGTTGATGATCTGGGCGGTGATGTGGCGGCCGGAGAAGTTGATGCTCAGGCGGGGCCGCTCCGTGGTCCCGCTCACCTTGCGGCGGAGGCGGGTGTGGACGCGGTTGCGAATGGCCTTTTTCGTGAGAGTGGGCATGGCGGTAAGATGGGTTGACGGTTACTTGCTCTGGGCCGTCTTGCCCTGCTTGCGGCGAACCTGCTCATCGGAGTAGCGGACACCCTTGCCCTTGTAGGGCTCGGGCGGGTAGTAACCGCGGATATCGGCGGCGACGGCGCCGACGATCTGCTTGTCGCTCCCCTCGATGAGGATGTTCGTGTTATCGGTGACGGTGACCTTGATCCCTTCGGGGACGTTGAAGAGGATCGGGTGGGAGAACCCGAGGTTCAGCGTGAGGACCTTGCCGGCGAGCGCGGCCTTGAAGCCGACGCCCTGGATCTCCAACTTCTTGGAGAAGCCCTTGGAGACGCCCTCGACGTGGTTCGCGAGGAGACTGCGGTGCAGACCGTGCAGGGCGCGGTCCTGGCGCTCGTCGCTCTCGTTCTTCAGGGTGAGGATGTTGTTTTCGAGGCGGGCGGCGAGGGACTTCGGAAGCTGATGGGCAGCCTTGCCCTTCGGCCCTTCGACCTTGATTTCGGCGCCGTTGACGGCGACCTTGACGCCACCGGGAACGGTGATGGGTTTATTACCAACGCGGGACATAGTCTTAAGCCTTAGTAGACGGTGAGGAGAAGCTCCCCGCCGACGTTGAGTTGCTTGGCCCGGTGTCCGGCCATCACGCCGCGGGGCGTGGAGAGGACGGAGATGCCGAGGCCGCCGAGGACGCGGGGAATCTCCCCGGCGCCGACGTAGCGGCGCAGGCCGGGCTTGCTGACGCGCTTGATCTCGCGCAGGGCCTTGAGCTTCGCGGTGCCGCGGAGGACGACCTTGAGCTTCGGCTTGACCTTGTTTTCGTTATCGTTGAGGAGCTCGACGGAGTCGAGGTAGCCTTCTTCCTTGAGGACGTGGGCCACGTCGCTCTTGAGGCGGGAGTAGGGGACGACGACTTCAGACTTCGCGGCACGCGAGGCGTTGCGAAGGGCGCTGAGGAAGTCGGCCAGAGGATCGGTCTGCATGGCAGGTTCTGGTTTCTAAGGGGTTAGGTTCTTGCCGACTGTGTTACCAGCTCGACTTGGTCACGCCGGGGATTTCGGCGGCCAGGGCCAACTCGCGGAACTGGAGGCGGCTGACGCCGAACTTCCGCATGTAGGCGCGACGGCGACCGGTGATCTTGCAACGATTGTAGGCGCGGGCGGCAAACTTGGGTTTGCGCTTCTGCCGGTTAATCCATGCTTTCTTGGCCATAATCGATCCTTAGTTCTTCCCGGCGAGCGCCGGTTCTGCCGCCGCGGCTGCGGCGTGCTGTTTGCGTTCCGTAAAGGGCATGCCGAGGAGGGCGAGGAGCTCGCGGGCCTCTTCGTTCGTCGGGGCGGAGGTGACGATGGTCACATCCATACCGATGGTCCGTTTCACCTTGTCCAGCTCGATCTCGGGGAAGATCGTGTGATCCTTGACCCCGAGGGTGTAGCTGCCGCGGCCGTCGAAGGCGCGGTTGGAGATGCCGCGGAAGTCGCGGATGCGGGGCAGGGCCGCGACGATGAGGCGCTCCAGGAACTCCCACATGATGCGGCCGCGGAGGGTGACCTTCGCGCCGATCTCCTGGTTTTCGCGAAGCTTGAAATTCGCGATGCTCTGCTTGGAGCGGGTGCGAATCGGCTTCTGACCGGTGATGGCGGTGAGTTCCTTGACGGCGTCCTCAAGGGCCAGCTTCGTGTCG
>CAISZB010000375.1 GCA_903889845.1 uncultured Verrucomicrobium sp.
CTATCGCGCAGGCAGTCGCGACCCCTTATCAGGCTTAATCACCGAGATTTGGGCCTACCCCCGTCCGAACCGCTCCTCCAAAAAGCCGATCACCAACGGGAAGACCGCCCCCCGCTCGTACCGGGCGACGAAGGTCCTTCCCGCCCGCCCCATCGCGGCGAGGCGGGAGCGATTGCCGTCGGCCTGGCGGATCGCCGCCGCGATTTCCTCCGGGCGGCGGGAAGGGACTGCGAGGCCGAAACCGCCGTCCTTGTTCAGCCGCACCATCTCGCTCTCCTCCCCTGCCAGCAGCAACGCGGGCCGGGCCAGCGCCAGGATCGAGAGGAGCTTCGACGGCAGGAAGCAGGCGAGCGCGCCGCTCTGCTCGCTGACAATGCAGAGGTCGGCGTCGAGGAGCATCGCGCGGTAGCGGTCCTCCGGCTGGAGGGGCAGGACGTAGACCGGGGCCGCCTCGGACGGCAACGCCTCGACCTCCTTCTTCAATTCCTCCGCCGCCGCACCGTCGCCGCACAGGACGAAGGCGCAATCGAGGTCGGGGAGAAGGAGGGCCGTCTTCAGCAGGACGTCGAGGCCCTGCTTCCGCCCCATGTTGCCGGAGTAGACGAGGAGGAGGGTCCCCTCCGGGATGTGGTGGGCGCGGCGGAAGGAACCATCCCCGCCCGCCGCTTCCCTCTCCGGCGGCAACGCGACGGTGTTCGGGAAAAAGAGCGTCCGCTCCTTCGGTACGCCCTTCCGGACGAAGACGTCGAGCATCCCCCGGCTGATCCCGGAGACGACGGCGGCCTTCCGGTAGGCGATCCGCTCCAGGCCGTAGAGGAGCCGCATCAGCGGCCCCGGAGGAAGCATGCCAAGGCTCCGCGCCGCGTCGGGCTGGAGGTCCTGGACGTGGAAGACGAAGGGGCGCCGCTTCAGCAGGCCCAGGACCCACGCCGCCGCGCCGAGGAGGAGCGGCGGGGAGACGACCACATAGACATCGGGCGCGGGCGCGAAGAGTTGCCGCAGGAAGGAGGTGAGAACGAAGCTCGCCTCATGAAGGATCCGCTTCGCCGCCGAGGGTCGCCGGGGAACGTAGTGCCAGCACCGCAGGACGCGGACGCCCCGGATCGTCTCCGTCCGGTACAGGCAGCGGGCGTCCTCCGGGGCCTTCCGCCAGGACGGGTAATAGGGAAACGTCGTCGCCGCCCACGCCTCGTGGCCCGCGTCGCGCAGGGCCTCGCAGAGCGCCGTCGTGTGCGGCCCGATGCCGACCGCCTCCGGCGCGTAGTTGATGCTCCAGACGGCGACCTTCATGCCGCCCCCCGCTTTTTCAGCTCCCGCATGTTCTGGAGAATCCATCCTTCGTAGGTCGCCAGCGCCAGGCAATATTCGAGCCCCGCCACCCCGTCGAGGAAGCCGCCGGAAAAAACGTAGGCATGGAGGAACCGGAGCGCGGGCCAGCCGGGGATCCGGCTCACCAACGGCTTCAGCGCCTTGTTCCGCAGGGAGCGCCCCCGGAAGAGATCGCGCCAGGCGACGTTCTTCATTCCGGCCAGCCGCTCCGCCGCCTCCTCGGCGGCATAGCGCCAGTGGCGCTTCCACCACGGTCCCCAGCCCTTGCTGAAACCGTAGTGGAGGTAAGGCTCCCGAAGGAAGCCGAGTTCCCCCGCCACCCCGGCCTCCTTCTGACCGTGGCCGTAGTTGACGAAGCGGGCGCGCCCCCGGCGGACGAGGCGGAACTGCCACTTCGGGAACGAGTCGCTGAACCGGAGCCACCGCTCGCCCAAAAGGAGCTTCGGGCAACAGTAGAACCCGGCGATTCCTTCTCCCGCCTCGGCAACGGCCTGCTGCATCGCCGCGACGAAGGCGGGCGTCGTCCGCTCGTCGGCGTCAAGGAAGAGGACCCAGGGATGGGCCAGCGGCAGGGCGTCGAGGGCGTGGTTCCGCTGGAGGCCGAAGCCGTCGAAGGGACGGACGGCGACCTTCGCCCCCGCCGCAGCGGCCAGCTCCCGTGTCCCGTCGTCGCTCCCGGAATCGAGGACGTGACAGTCGTCGCACCAGCGCAGGCTCTCCAGGCAGGCCGGCAGGTCCTGTGCCTCGTTCTTCGTCAGGATGACAGTTGAAATCATGATCCCTTCAAGACACGGGCCGGGTTCCCCGCGACGGTCGCCCCGGGCGGGACGTCCCGCGTCACCACCGCACAGGCGCCGACCACCGCCCCGGCCCCGATCGTCGTCCCCGGCAGGACGAAGGCTCGCGCCCCGACGAAGGCCCCCGCGCCGACGCGGATCGGGGCGGTCGCGAGCGGAATTTCCGGCTTCGAGAAATCGTGGGTCCCGGTGCAGAGGTAGGCTTCCTGGGCGATCGTCACCCGCTCCTCCAGGACGATCTCCCCGAGGGTGTAAGCCTGCGCCCCGTCGCCCAGGCAGGCGCGGTCCCCCATCGTCAGCCGCCACGGCGCCGTGATCCGCGCCCGGGGATGGATGAAGGGGCAGCCCGTCAGCCGCGCACCGAAGCCGCGGGCGACGAAGAGCCGCCACGGATTGAGCGGCTTCGGCGTCCAGGCGCAGAGAAGCCGCCACGCCACGGCCCACAGGAACAGCTTCGCCCGTTCCCCCGCCGTCCAGGGAGAGGCGTAGGCGCTGCCCGTCTCGTAGACGCAATAGGCGCCGTTCATGAGTCCCTCCCCAGCTTCGGATTCGTCCACGCCAGCCACCCGACGGCGGCGAGGGAAAGGAGCGGCCCCACCGGAAAGGTCACCGAGGCGAAGGACCGCCAGCCGTTCCGCAGGAAGAAATCGATGTCGGGAATCCGCTCCCGGAACCGCACCAGGGTCGAGTCGGCCAGCGGCCCGCCATGGGCGAAGAGCGCCAGCAAGCCCCCGTTCACCGCCACGTAGGGCAGCGTCCCGAGGAGCACCGTCAAGCCGAGCCAGAGCGAAAGGAGAGGTCCATCCACGGCGGCCACCCTAGCGATTCCGAAGAAAAGGAGCAGACAAAAAGGAAGGAGCCCGTTCTGCGCCATCCCGTGCGGCGAGGGATAGGGGGAGACCGCCGTATGGGCCCCAATCAGGAGAACCACAGCGGCGAGGAGCCCTCCCGGATGCGCTGGGACCGCCTTCCTCCAATCGAACCCCCGAAGCCCTGCCGCCGCCAGGAAGAAGAGAAAAATCCCGATCAGACTCGACGCCAGCGTCGAAACCCAACCGACGACCGAGGCGTAGAGGGCGACGAAAAGCGTGGAGGAAGTCCCGCCCCCCGCCGACTTGATTTCCTTCGCGACCTCCCACGGCATCCAGCCCGAGAACGTCGAGAGAAGGACCTCCGCCGCGTTGCGGAGCGCCGAAACCTCGGGATGGTACTGCCGATAATAGACGGAGGGATTGTTCGCGACCTTCTCCGCCCAACCCGCGCGGGCGACGACCCACGCCTCGTAGGGGACGACGAGGACCAGGAAGAAGAGCGCCGCCCAGGCCGCATGGGCCAGGAACCGCCGCTCCCCGCGCCGCCACAGGAGGACGAGCAGGAGGGGGAGATAGAGGAGGCCCGAAGAGTGGACCGCCGTCCCCGCCGCCCACCAGAACCAAACTCCCATCCGCCACCCCTTCCCCTCCCCCCGCCACGCCTCGAAGGCCGCCGCGAGGAGGCACCCGGCCGAAAAGAGCTTCCCCCACATCGCCGCCGTGTGGAGGAGGAGGAGCGGGGAGAGCGCCAGGATCAGGAAGAAGCGCATCGGCAAACGGAGGCCCGCCAACGCCGCACCGTAGACGAGGGGCATCAGCGCCGCCGCCGCCAACGCCGCCGCCGTCACCTGGAACGCCAACAAGCCACCGGGCAGGGCGGGCAGGAAAAGGAACGGGACCGCCGTCGCGCCGTTCATCGGCGTCCGGGCCAGGAACTCGAACGACCAGGAGCGATGGAGCACCGCCTCCCCCATCCGCCAGTTCCCCGTCCAGTCCCCCGTCCAATGCCACATGGAGGGAAAGACCATCCACGCCACGGCGGGAAAGACGGCGAGGTAGAGGAAATAGTAGTCCCGCAGCGGCGCGAGGAACGGCGCCGCCTCCCCGCGCCGGATCATCCCTTTAACCGCGATCACCGCCCCCATTCCTAAGACGGCCAGCATCACCCCGGCGGAGAGCGAGAGAATCAGGCCAAGTTCCCCGATCCAGCCGGTCAGGAAGCAGCCGAGCAGCGGCGCGAACCACAGGCGCGAGGCGTCCCGGCGATACGGGGACATCCCGAGCGCAAAGAACCAGAGCGGGGCGGCGGCGGCGAAGAAGAGGGCAAGGCAGGCACTCATGCGAGGATCTTGGCAAAGTCGTCGAGGTAGAGCCGGGCCACCTTTTCGATCTTGAACTCGTCGGCCCGCGCCCGCGCCCGCAGGGCGACGGCCTTCCGGCCCACCTCGTCATCGACAATCTTCCTCAGCGCCCCGGAGAGAGCTTCCGCCGGATCGTCCACCCGGTGATCGAACCGCCATCCCGTCTCCCCCTCCGCAATGAAATCGGCAAAGCACCCGAGGCCCGAAACCAGGGCCGGGCATCCCTGCGCCATCGCTTCGAGGGGAGCCAGGCCGAAGGTCTCCCCCCGCTCCGCAAGCGAGGGATAGACGAAGAACGAGGCGCGACGGAACTCGGCGGCGAGGGCCTCGCGCCCGAAAATCGGCCCCACCCAATCGATGGATTCCCCGCCTTGGGCTTGCAGGGACCGGAGATACGCCTCCCCTCCCCCGCCCTGTTCCGTCTTCGACGGCCCGACGATCCGAAGCCGCCAGCCCCCGCGAGCCAGCCCCGTCCGCTTCCACGCCTCGACAAGGAGGCCAAGGCCCTTCTCTGGATGGACGCGCCCGACGTAGAGAACCGTCTTTTCCCTTTCTCCCAACCCGTCCGCCCCGATAAAGCTCTCCTCGTCGAGCGGGTAGGGAATCACGGAGACCTTCGCCTCCGTTCCCGGTTCCTGTTCCACGATCGCCTTGCCGATCGCGGAGGAAACCGTCTGCCACCGGGCCGCGTGCCGGTAGCCCCGCAATTGCCCCTTCGGGAAGCGCCCGACGTGAACGTAGAGGCGGCCCCGCCGCGTCCCCCGAACCAGGAAGGGGAGCCAAAACGTGTTCGTGACCAGGATGTCGGCCTCGGGCAGGCGGGGCAGGACGCGGAGGGAATAGATCAGGTCGAGGACCTTCAGCCACGCCAGGGAGCAGGGTGTCCGAAAGCCGGAGACGCGGCAATGGCGGACCCCTTCGATCTCCTCCGCTTCGGGAAACCGGGCATCGGCCTTCGAAAGGTGAACCACCTCGTGCCCCGCCTTTGCAAAAGCCTTGCCGAGGCCGAACCAGGCCCGCTCGACGGCGCCCCCCTCGACCGGGGGGACGGGGAAGAAGGCTCCCTGCACGATCGTAATTTTCATGCCTCCACGCCTTGCCGTTTTTCCTCGACGCCCAGCCGCCGCAGCGCATCGAGGAAGAGCGGGGCGTTCCGTTCCAGGTTGAAGCGGGCGTCGAAGCAGGCCCGCGCCCGCGCCCGGAACGCCGCGTCGGTCCCGCCCGCCGTCCGCCACCTTGCCAGGAGGCGGAAGGCCCCCTTCTCCGTGTCGGGCTCGGCGAATCCGGCCCGGTCGCCGCCCACCTCGCGGTCGATGTTCACCCGGTTCGAGATCAGGACGGGGACCCCCGCCGCCAGGGCCTCGACGACGGCGATGCCGAAGTTCTCCTGATGGGAGGGGAGGAAGAAGGCATCGGCCAGCGACAGGGCTCCTTTCTTCTCCTCCCCATAAAGCGGGCCGGAAAGAGTGACGCGCCGCCGCACCTCCTCCGGCAGGGAGGCAAGGTGCGCCTCGATCAACTGCCGTTCCCCGCCCTCGTCCGGCCCGGCGAGGAGGAGGTGCATCGGCTTCCCCCCCGCCTCCGCCATCCCTTCCCCCACCATCCGCGCGAGGGCCGAGAGCGCCAGGTCCCAGCCCTTCTTCCGATGAAGCCGCGCCAGGAAAAGAAGAAGGGCCTTTCCTTCGAGTTCCGGGAAGCGCTGCAACAAACGGCGAGCTCCCTCCTCCGCGCCTTCCGCCTCAGGGGGGCGAATGCCGTAGGGGACGACCCGCGCCCGGGACTGGAGTCCCCACGGGCGGAACGTCTCCCGCCCCAGGGCCAGCTCCGTCGCCGCCGTGAAAAAGACGGCCCGGGCGCGGAGGAGCGCCCGGTGCTCGAAGAGCGACCAGTAGAGCTGCTTCTTCCAATGCTTGAGGGGATAGGCCCGGCGGAACCACGGATCGAGCATCCCGTGAGGGAAGACGAAGAAAGGGACCCCCGCCCGCTCCGCCTCGACCGAGACAGCGAAAGCCGATTGCCACAGCCCGTGGACGATGACCGCGTCGAACCGCCCGATCTCCCGCCGCAGCCACCCGGCTAGGGCGGGACGGAAGGGGCCGATCTGAAAGCCGTCGAGCCGCACCGCCTCGTCGCCGATGGCGGGCAGGACCGCCGCGGGAGGGTCGAACGAAAGGACCGTCGTCCGGCACCCCGCCCGGGCCAGGTAGGGCGTGATCTGGCGGATCCCCTCGGCGGGGCCGCCCGTGGCCGGATCGACCGACTCGATGACACGCAGCAGGTTCATGCAGGGCTCATTGGAGTCGCAGTTCCGGCTGGAGCGGGTCCCGGGCAAAGGGGACGTTGTTCCGCTTCAGGTAATGGCCGAGGACGACGACCGACCAGAGCCGCGTCCAGTGGAGCCGCCCGGCGGCGAAGTCGCGCTCCAACTCATGCAGGAAACCCTCCGGCAGCGCCCACTCCTCCTGCGCCGCCGCCAAGCCCCGGCGGACGTAGGGGCGGAGGGGCCCCTCCATCCACCGCCGCATCGGCAGGGAAAAGCCCTGCTTGCGGGCCGTGAGGAAACGCTCCGGCAGCAGGTCGCGGCACGACTCGACCAGCAGGCCCTTCGTCCGGCCGTAGCGGGTCTTTTCCCGGGCGGGCAGGGAGAGGACGTAGTCGAAGAGGTCGAGGTCGAGGAAGGGAACCCGCAGCTCGATCGACGCCGCCATGCTCATCTGGTCGGCGTCCCGCAGCAGCATGTTCCGCATGTAGCCGGAGGCCTCCGCCCAGCTCACCTGCGCGAAGGCGTCCCGCAGCGGGACGTGGGTCTCCGCCTCCTCCTTCGGGAGGAAATCGCGCGTCGGCAACCCGGAGTGGCGCAGCATCCGGTCGGTCCAGAAGCGGCGGCGGAAGAGGCTCACCGTCCGCGTCGAGGGGTCGGGCAGGTCGGCCAGCCGGTTCCCCGAGGCCGAGACGAGGCCGAGGAGGCGGCGGAGCGGCCGGGGAACGCGGGCCAGGAGGGAGAGGAGCGGCGCGTCCCGGAAGCTGGGATAGCCGCCGAAGAGCTCGTCGGCGCCGAGGCCGGAGAGCGCCACCTTCAGGTCGAAGCCGCGCACCGCCCGGCAGACGATGTACATGTTGATCGCGTCGACGGAGGGGAGGTCCATCTTCTCGACCGCCTCCTCGACGCACTGGAGCGTCTCCGACCGCGTCAGCCGGATCACGTGGTGCCGCGCCCCGCAATGGGCGGAGAACTCCGCCGCCATCGCCGTCTCGTCCGCGGACTCGGAACCCGACTCGGTTTCAAAGCCGACCGTGAAGGTCTCCAGCCCCTTCGGCACGTGCCGGGCGGCCAGGGCCGTGATCAGGCTCGAATCGAGGCCGCTGCTGAGGAAGCTCGCCACCGGGACGTCGGAGAGGAGGTGCTCCTCCACCGCCTTTTCGAGGAGTTCCCGCACCCGCCGCACCGCAGTCTTCCCGTCGTTCGACGGGAAACGTCCCGGCTTCCAGTAGCGGCCGATCCCGACCCGGCTCCCCGGTCCCGCCGTGAGGAAATGGCCGGGAGGGAGCGCGGTCACGGCGGGGAAGAGAAGCATCGTCTCCGGGCAGGCCCCCCACTGCAGGTAGGCCGAGACCTCGGCCCGGGAGGGCGGCGTGCCGTAGCGGGTCTTGAGCGGCCGCACCTCGGAGGCGAAGGCCAGCCCTTCCGGCCTGCGGGTGTAGTACAGGGGCTTGATCCCGAGGGGATCGCGCGCCGCGATGAGCCGCCCCGCGCCGGGATCGTACCAGACGAAGGCGAACATGCCGCGCAACTGCGGGATGAAGGCCTCCCCTTCCAGGGCGAGGCCGACGAGGAGCGTTTCCGTGTCGGAGGTGCCGCGCCAGGAAACCCCGGAAAAAGAGAGCTCCAGCTCCCGACGCAAGGCCTGGTGATTGTAGATTTCCCCGTTGAAGACGAGGACGCCTCTCCCCATAAAGCCGTCCTGCCCGCCGATCATCGGCTGGGCGCCCGCCGGGGAGAGGTCGAGGATCGAGAGGCGGACGTGCCCCATCCAGATCTTCCCGTCGGGCGACATCCACTCCCCGCGGGCGTCGGGACCGCGATGGGCGATCTCTTCGCACGCCATCGGCTGAGCCTTGCCGCGAGGCTCGAAATCGACGAGGAAACCGCACATCAGGCCCCTGCCTTTCCCGCGACAGGCGCCGTCCGAGCGATCAGTCGGCGGCACAGATCGGCGTACAATTCCCCGGCCTCCTTCGCGTCGAAGACCTGCCGCACGTAGGCGATCCCGCGTTCGCTCCGCTCCCGGCGCTCCTCCGGCCCCTCGTCGAGGAGCCTTGCGACGAGCCGCGCCATCCCCTCGACGTCGCCGGGATTGCCGATCAGGGCATGCCCCCCCGTCACGACGCTCATCGGCGGGCGGTTCGAGGTCACCACCCGGCACCCGCAGGCCATCGCCTCCGGCAGCGGCAGGCCGAAGCCCTCCTCCAGGGAGGGGAAGAGCAACGCCTCCGCCCCGGTGTAGAGAGCGGAAAGGATCTCGTCGTCGAAATCGGTGACGCAAAAGACCTTGTCTCGGAGGATCTCCTCATGGCGGTAAAAAATGTCGTCGACCGCCGCGTCGGGGACCTTCCCGGCCAGGACCAGCGGGGGGGCGTCGGGCCTACGGCGCCGCAGCGCGGCGTAGATCTCGACGACGCCGGGGCGGTTCTTGTACCAGGCGTTGCCGCCGATGTGGAGGAGGTAGCGCTCCGGCAGGCCGTGCTGCTCCCGCACCGCGCGGACCGCCTCGGGCGCGGCGGGGGCGCAGCCGTGAATCCACCCCACGTAGATCACCGAGATCCGGTCCCACCCGAAGCCGCAGAGCGTCCGCAGGGAGGAGGCCGAATTTTGGGAGACGCAGACGACGTGGTCGGCCCGGTTCAATCCGGCCAGGATCGCCCGCTGCAGGATCCGTCCGCTCCACTGCGTGGGGCGCAGGGGGTAGTCCCCCATCGCCGCCGTGATCGCCAGGACATCGTGGCAAACCACCAGGGAGGGCACCTGCCGCGTGAAGAGCAGGTAGAGGGCATTGGAATGGTCGCAGACCTGGAGCACCACTTCCTTCCCCTGCCGCCGCAGCGAGGTGAGAAACGCCCGGAGCCGCCACGGAAAAATCAGATACTTGTCGAGGTAGCCGAGCCACTTCCCGAAGCGGCTCTCCGCCCACGATCCCCGGCGGAACAGCGGCTGGGGGACGAGGTGGACCACCTCGATGCCCTGCTCCCGATACCGCGC
>CAISZB010000376.1 GCA_903889845.1 uncultured Verrucomicrobium sp.
AGCTGGAGGCTGAGGGGGCACCCCTCAGAAGCCTACAAACGCGCGCTGGGCATGGAGCTGTACAGGGAAGCGTAAGCGACTCTACCCGGTCCCGAAGGGCCGCACCCTCTCCCGCCCCCCCTACCCCTCCGCCCACAACGCCTTGTCATACCTCTCCACATCGGACTCATGGAGTCGTTCCTCGCTCCTCGCATAGAGATAGCGCGGGGCGTTCGGCAGGAGGCGGCGGTGGAACCCTTCGGGCACGGGGCGCAGCGTGTCCCAGACGGCGGGGACGTCGGTCCCCCACAGGTCCTCGGGCGGCCGGATCGGCTTTTGGTCGAAGCCGTTGAACGTGACCGGGATCTCCCCTTCGAGGAGGGTCGTCCCCATCGATGCCAGCTCGGCGGTCCGTTCCTGGAAGAAGGGGAGGAGGGCTTCTTCCGCGAACAGGGCCTCGAAGAGGGCGGCATCGGCGGCGCGCGTCGCGGCCTCCAGCCGGTGGCCGTCCTCGATCCGTTTCAGCGCCAGGGGCTGGGCCGGGGGCGGCAGGGCGCTCAGCCCCGGCTTCACGCCGTAGCCCGCCCAGTGCCAGAGCCGGACGCGGGCGTCCCCCTTCATCAGCCACTCCCCGTCCCGGCGCCAGTCCCCCGGCGCGTTGAAGACAGCGATGTTGTAGAAATCGCCCTCGATCGGCTCCGGCAGGAGGGTGCAGGGGAGGGCCTTCGACTGGGCCAGGACGCGGAGGGCGAATTGGTCGAAGAAGTTCCCGACGAGGGGGAGGAGGTGGCTCTCGATGATCTGCGTCCACAGCCACCAGAACCGGGGCGAGGTGGAGGCCAGGACCCCGGCGTTGATCGCGGGGAGGGAGGACCGGGCCGCGCTCTCCGCGATGTCCCCGGTGAGGAGGACCGGTTCCCGCTCATTCCTGTCGCCGCTGTCATCGACGAGGCGGAGCAGGGGGGCGAGGATGAGGATGTCGGCGTCGAGGTAGATCAGCCGGGCGACATGGCGGGAGAGGTAGCGGCCGATCACGGCCCGCATCGTCATGATCTCCCCCGCGTGGGCCGCGCCGGGTTGGAGCGTCAGCCGGGCGTAGACCGCGCCGTCGATGAGGAGGAAAGGGATATCGGGATGGGAGGCCTTGAATGTCGCGCGGAGGAGGCGGGCCTGCTGGAGGGAGGCGGGGCCGAGGGCGATCGTGAAGGCGGCGATGCGGTGCATGAAATGCGCTCGATATTGGGCAGACGAACCCTGTGTGCCACAAAACCCCAATATCAGCAAGGGTTAACAGGGTTAGGACCTAGAGCGTGTCATGCACCTCGCCTCCTTCTCGCGCTTCCCTCACTTCCGCCCATACCGCAGCAACCTCAGCGCATTCCCCATCACGCACAGGTCGGAGAGCCCCATCGCCAGCGCGCAGGCCACGGGGGGGACGACGCCCGCCATCGCCAGGGGGATCGTCGCGGCGTTGTAGAAGAAGGCCCAGAAGAGGTTCTGCCGGATCACGCGGAGGGTCGCCGCGCTGAGGTGGAGCGCCTCGGGGACCGCCTCCAGGTCGCGCGTGAGGAGGACCATATCGGAGGCCTCCCGCGCCACGTCGGAGGCCCCGACGACGGCGATGCCCAGGTCGGCGGCGGCCAGGGCCGGGCCGTCGTTGATCCCGTCGCCGACGAAGGCGACGTGCTTTTCCGCGTCGCCTTCCCCGCCCGCCCGCAACTTGACGAGGACGTCGGCCTTCTCCTCGGGCCGGACGCCGGAGAAGATCCGGTTCTCCCGGATGCCCACCTCCCGCGCCACCGCGCGGGCCGGGGCCTCCGCGTCACCCGTGACCATGTAGACGGCGTACCCCTCCTTCTCCAGCCCCGCGACGACGCGGGCCGCCTCGGGCCGGACCGGCTTCACGAAGGTGAAGAGGCCGAGCGGGGCCTCCCCCGCCGCGAGGGCGAGGGCCCCGCCGCCGAGGCGCGGCAGGAGGGCGTCCGGGAAGGCGACGCCCGAGGCGATGAGCCACGCCGGGGAACCAAGGCGGACGGTCCGCCCCTCCCACCGGGCGATGACGCCCGCCCCCCGCTCCTCCCGCCACCCCTCGCCGGCGAGGGGGGCGACCCGGGGGAAATGGGCGACGAGGGCGCGGCAGAGCGGGTGCTGGCTCGGCGCGGCAAGGGCGCGGGCGAGCGCGGAGAAGACTTCCGGCGGGAGAGCGTCCCCCGTCGGGGGCGCGATCGCCTCGACGGCGGCGACGGAGACCTCCCCGGTGAGGGTGCCGGTCTTGTCGAAGAGGACGGCGTCGATCTTCCCCGTCTTCTCGATCGCGGCGGCGTCCCGGAAGAGGATGCCCCGGCGGGAGGCCGCATTCGCCGCCGCCATCAGCGCGGCGGGCGTCGCCAGGCCCATTGCGCAGGGACAGGCGACGACGAGGACCGAGATCGCCCGCAGCACGGCCTGCTCCCACCCGATGCCGGAGAGGAGCCCCCAGCCGAAGAAGGTGAGCATCGCGAGGGTGATGACGGCGAGGACGAAGTGGCGGCTGACGCGATCGACGAGGCGCTCGATCTCCGCCCGGCTGGTCTGCGCCCGCTCGACGGCGCGGACGATCCCGGCCAGGGCCGTCTCCGGTCCCAGGCCCGTGACGCGGACGACGAGGCGCCCGTCGGTGTCGAAGGTCCCGGCGCGGACCACCGCCCCCGGCCCTTTCTCGACCGGGAGCGATTCGCCGGTGAGGACGCTCTCGTCGATCGCCGCATGCCCCTCGACGATCTCCCCGTCGATGGGGATCCGGTCGCCGGGCCGGACGAGGACCAGGTCCCCCTTCGCGAGGGAGGAGAGGGGGACCGCCTCGGTCTCGCTCAGCGTCGCCCGGGAGGCGTCCTCCCCCTGGCGGAGGAAGCGCTGCACCGTGGCCGGGACCGAGGTGAGGAGGGCGCGCAGGGCCGCCCCGGCCCGCGTCGTCAGCCGCCCTTCCAGCCAATGCCCCGCGCCGACGAGGGTCAAAATCGCCGACGATTCGAGGAAGAAGACATGGACGTGGCCGACCGAGCCGCCTTGGACGAAGCGGGTCAGCTCGACGACGCTCAGTGCGAAGGCCGCCGAGCTGCCGAGGGAGACGAGGGTGTCCATCGTCAGCCGGTTGCGGAAGAGCTGCCGCCAGGCGTTCCGGTAGAAGGGAATCCCGAGGCCGATCTGGACCGGCAGCGTGAGGACGAGCGCCAGCCACACATAGGGCACCGTCCCGTTGAGGCCGAAGCCCCACTCCGCGACCATCAGCGTCAGCGTCACCGGGAGGCCCAGGAAGAAGAGGGGGGCGCTCCAGAGGCTGCCGGTCTTCTCCGTCGGCTCCAGGTCGACGCGGCCCGGTTCCCCCGGTTCCCGCTCGCGGCGGGGCTTCGCGCCGTACCCAGCGGTCTTCACCGCGCGGACGAGGCGGGCGGCCCGCTCCTTCTCGGCGGCTTTTTTCTTCGCCGCGATCTGGCTCTCGATCCCGGCGCCGCGCCCCACGGCGGGGGCCTCCTCCGGTTCCCGCCACGTGACGAGGGCCGACTTCCCCTCCAGGTCGATCTCGACCCCTTCCACCCCCTCCACCCCGGCCAGGGCCTCCCGCACGTTGCGGGCGCACCCGGAACAGGTCATCCCTTCGACATCGAGAATCGTTTCCATACTCCCTCCAAGCTTAGGAGAGAATCGGCGAAGCGCAATGGGGTGAGGCGGAGCCGCCTAAAAGAGAATCGCCAACCACTCAATGACCGTTCCCCACACAGTCCGGCGGCGGCTTTCGGAAGGGGTGTCGACATGCGTGGCGCGGCCCTTCTTGATGAGAAAGGCGACGACAAGGAGCGCGATCCCCGCGCCGAGGCATATCCAAATTGCTGTCATGAGCTTCCTTGCTCCCCCACTGCGATCACTCTACTCCCGTTCCGGCCCCGGGCCAAGCCGCAAAAATTTACTTCGGCACCGCGTAGAGCCAACCCGGATCGGGTTCCCGCCCCTCGTCGAGGAGGGTCTGGACGGCCCACTCCGATCCCTTCGCCCGCGCCCAGCCGGCGAGGGGGAAGGGAAGATCGTCCGGCGTCCGGGGGGCGAGGGGGACGCGTGTCACCCGGTGACTCGGCTCCAGGAGGGCGGCGAGGCGGTCGGTGACGCCGGGGGCGGCCCCCTCGTGGGTCTCGATCACCAACGTCGTCCGGGCCAGGAGCGCGGGCGGGAAGGAGAAGAAAATCTCGGCCTCGGCCCCCTCGACGTCGCAGACGAGGAGGGTCTCGCCTTCGCTTCCCTTCCCGGACAGGAGCGTGGCCACGTCGGCCCCGGTCGCGTAGCCCCGGATGTCGAGGCGCGCCTCGACCCCGTTCCGCCGCGCAAGCTGGCGGAGGAGCTTCACTCCCTTGGGATTCCCCTCGAAGACAATCGCCCGGGCCTGCGGGTAATGCCGCGCGAGGCCGACGGCATAATACCCCTCGGCGGTGCCGAGGTTGAGGACCGTGCCGAACGGGCGGGCCAGGATCTCCGCCATCGCGGGGTGGAGCTCCTTCTCATAGGTCCCGGTGATCTTGCACGGGTAGGCGCTGCACGTCGCCCGCGTGATGTAGGGCATGCCAGCGAAGGGGCCGGAGCGGACCGCCAGCCCTGTCCCTGTCCGGGAAAGAGACCGGACGTACCCCGCCGGATCGAGAGCCAGGAAAAGGGCATGCCGCTTCAGACCGCGAATCATGCCTCCATCCAAGAGGGAGCTGTATGGAAGGCAAGCTTAGAGCATTTTCGCTATGGCTCGGCAAGAGTCTGGGCCTTTGAATTTTCAGAAAAGCCCCCCAAAGCCGGAAAAACGCGTGGTGCGGTCTAAAAGCCACCGAAAATCCACTTGTACTCTTTAAAATCGTGGCATTATGCGTATTGAAAGGAGCGCATATCTTCTTTTGGAAGCCACTCGTTCAACCCCTTGAAATCCAGATGGATAATGGGGGAGAGAAATTAGAGCGAGTGAAGGGGTTCGAACCCTAGAAATTTAATGCCAATCAATAAATATTATAATTTTCTGATAACCAACACAATTTATCACCATAAACGCGATTAATCGCGATCGAATGTTTGCGTTTTTGTTAGCATCTTCGCGCTTCAGAACTCTCTCTCTTGAGATCACCCGATGAAAAGGCCCGGCTCGACGGCAAAGCGGCGGCCCAGCCTCTTCATGTGATCGACCGTCAGATTCCGCTCTCCCCGAAGGATCTTGGCCCCAAGAGTTCGATCCGAGCCCAGAATCCGGGAAAGGTCGGTGGCATTTAGGCTGTTTTCTTCGAGGAGGAAGGCGAGCGCCTTCAGTCCACCCAACTTGCTCGTTTTGATCGGAAAATATTCCTCTTCGTATTCGGCAATCAGGTCGGAAAGGAGATCGAGGTAATCTTCCTGATCGGCGTTGAGGTCGTGTCCCGCCAGAAAATCGACGATCTCCGTAGCGTTTTCTAACTCCACCTTGTCGTGAATCGGACGAGGGAGGTGTTCACGGCAAAGGGCCTCATAGGTCTTCGGGACCTCCGAGAAGCTGTTCCAAAGCAGAGTCTTTTTCATAGGTCTTTTTTCCAAGTATCCTTGTTGCGTAGGGCGGTCCAAAACTGAGACACGTGGCGGTCCAATAGTGTGACACCCCGTTGGGGACAT
>CAISZB010000377.1 GCA_903889845.1 uncultured Verrucomicrobium sp.
AATGGGTCATCGCGAACCCGGTCCCCCAGCTCCAGACCGACCGGATCACCTTCACCTACCCCCTCCTCGACGCCGCCGAGAAGGTGCTCCTCCTCGTCACCGGCGCCGACAAGGCCGACCGGCTGGAAGCGATCTTCGCCCCCGACGCGCAGCCCTCTTTCCCGGTCCAAAACGTGAAGCCGAAGGCGGGTGCGCTGGAATGGTACCTGGACGCCGCCGCAGCGGCGAAGCTGGCCCCCGCCGTTTCGGCGGCTTAAGAGCCTACTTCCAAAGCGACTTCCCGGCTCGCACCAGGGGCCGGAAGATCGCATCCCCCGCCCGGTAGACGCCCCTCATGGCGGCGGTTCCCCACGCCACGGGAAGGGATAGCAGTCCGCGCACCGTCACCGACCGCTCCCATGCCAGGGAGAGCGCCAGGATCGCCCCGATCCCGCCGAACTTCACCCCGCCGCCGACCTCCCGGCGGAAAAGCATCTCGACCAACAGAAGGAGGCCGACATAGCCGACGAGGAGAAACGCCGCCGAGGTCAGAACGGGAAAGCGTCCGATGAGGGCGACGCACGCCCCGGCAAGGAACCGAAGCGCCAAGATGCCGATGAAGACCCCGGTGCAGACCACCCACAGCTTCGGGCTGAGGGCGACGGCGGCGACGACGTTGTCGAAACTCAGGCTCAAATCGATGAGCTGGATCGTCAAAAGAACACTCCAAAACCCCTCCTTCGCCCCCGCCTCCTTCCCTTTCGCCTCCCCGTGCGCCTCCCCTCCCAGGTGGGAGCACATCAGCCAGACCAGGTAGAGCGCCCCGCATATCTTGACCCACGGGTTCGCCAGAATCCACGCGGCGAGGGCCAGGGCAACGCCCCGGAACAGATAGGCCCCCACGATCCCGTAGCGCATCGCCCGGCCCCGCTCCTCCGGCGGCAGCCGCGAGGCCAGGGAGGCGATCACCAGGGCGTTGTCGACCGAGAGGAGCCCCTCGATCACGATCAGCGTCGCGATGACGGGAAAGGCGGCGACGATCTCCGTGCCGCTGGGGAAGGAAAACCAGGCGGGCATCGCTTATCCCCGGCTCCGGAAGTATTCCTCCGCCGCGTCCCGCAGGACGGAGACCATGCGGACCAGTTCCTCCCGGGTCGCGCAATAGGGCGGCAGGAGGAAGAGGGTGCCGTTGAGGCCGCGCGTGAGGAGGCCCTTCCCCCGGGCGATCTCGCCGATCCGGTGGGCCACCCGCTCCTCCGAGCGGAACGGCTCCCGCGTCGTCCGGTCTCGGACCAGCTCGATCGCCAGGATCATCCCCTCCCGGCGGATGTCGCCCGTCTGCGGCAGCTCCCAGAAAGCCCGGGCCGCCTCCTCCAGTACCGCTCCCCCTAGGGCGATCCGGGAGAGCGTCCCCTCCTCCTCGAAGATCGCCAGGTTCGCCAGCGCCGCCGCGCAGCCGAGGGGGTTCCCCGTGTAGCTGTGGCCGTGGAAGAACGTCCGGTCGAACCCGCCGCGGAATCCCGCGACGATCTCCTCCCGCACCAGCGTCGCCCCCATCGGCAGCAGACCGCCGGTCAGCCCCTTCGCCAGGGCGGCGAGGTCGGGCCGCACCCCCTCGTCCGCGCAGGCCGACATCGTCCCGGTCCGGCCGAATCCGGTCAGCACCTCGTCGACGATCAGCTTCGCCCCCGCCGCGCGGACGAGGGGGGCGACCTTTTCCAGGTAGCCGTGCGGGTGCATGATCATCCCCGCCGCCCCCTGGACGCGCGGCTCCGCGACGAAGGCCGCCGTCTGCGCGCCGACTTCGGCCAGCTTCTTCTCCACCTCTCCGACGCATTCCCAGTGGCACTTCCGATAAGCGCGGGCGTCCCCCTTCTCCGGCTTCGCCTGGTTGAACGGGCAGCGGTAACAGCCGGGGGAGGGAACCCCCTCGCTCTTGAAGAGGAGCGGCCCGAAAGTCTCATGAAAGCCCGCCGACTGCCCCGCGCTCATCGCGCCGACGGTGTCGCCGTGATACCCCCCGCCGAGGGAGACGAAACGGGTCCGTTCCGGCGCGCCGTTCTGTTGAAAATATTGGAAAACGATCTTCAGCGCCGCCTCAATCGCCGTCGAGCCGTCGTCGCTGTAGAAAACCCGCCCATCCTCAAAGCCGAAGGCGTGGCACAGGGCCTCCGCCAACCGAGCCCCCGGCTCATGGGCCAGGCCGAGGTAGGAGGCATGGGCCAGCCGCCCCGCCTGTTCCCGAACCGCCGCGACAAGCTTCGGATGGCCATGGCCGTGGAGGTTCGTCCAGATGGACGAATTCCCGTCGAGGTATTCCCGCCCCGCCTCGTCGATCAGAACCGCCCCGCGCCCCTCGGCGACGACGACAGGCCGGAAGCCCGGAGCTTCCCATTCGTCCAGCGGGGTGAAGGGATGCCAGACATAGCGGCGGTCGAGGGCGGCGGCATCCATCTTCTTGGTTTAGGGGTGGAACAGAACTTTTCAAGCTGCACCGGACCGGGGCGAGGCTAAACTGAGGGAATGCCCCGGGTCCTCTTCCACCTCGACATGGATGCGTTCTACGCCTCCGTGGAGCAGCGGGACCACCCGGAGTGGCGCGGACTGCCGGTGATCGTCGGGGCCTCGCCGGAGCGCCGGGGCGTCGTTTGCGCGGCCAGCTACGAGGCGCGGAAATTCGGCGTCCGCTCCGCAATGCCTTCCCGGACGGCGGCCCGCCTCTGCCCGCAGGGCGTCTTCGTCTTCCCCCGGATGGAAGTCTACCGCGAGGAATCGCGCCACATCATGGCCCTCCTCGACGCGCACGACGAGGAGGAGCTGGTCATCGAGCAGGTCTCCGTCGACGAGGCCTACCTCGATCTCTCCGCCCGCTTCGCCCACTTGGCCAAGGGGATGGACCCCGACGCCGCCCTCGCCGCCGCGCTCCCGGTCGCCCGCGCGATGAAGGAGACGATCCGCCGGGAGCGGGGCCTGGCCGCCACCATCGGCATCGGCGGGAACAAGCTGATCGCGAAGATCGCCAGCGACGCCGGGAAACCCGACGGCCTCCTCCTCATCCGCGAGGCGGAGAAGGCCGCCTTCCTCCGCCCCCTCCCCGTCGGCGTCCTCCACGGCGTCGGGAAGGCGACCGGGGAAGTTCTCCAGGAAAGCGGCCTCGTCACCGTGGGGGACCTCCAGGATTACCTCACCCAGGCCCGGGGCGACCTCCGCGCCCTCGTCGGCTCCTACGCCGCGACCCTCGCCGCCTTCGCCTTCGGCGAGGACGACCGCCCCCTCGACCGGGAGACCCTGATGCGGAGCATCGGGAGCGAGACGACCTTCGACCGCGACAGCGACGACCGCCCCCTCCTCCGCCGCACCCTGCGGGAACAGGCGGAGGAGGTCGCGGAGAAACTGGCCTCCGAGGGGATGGCGGCACGGACCGTCCAGGTGAAGATCCGCTACGGCGATTTCACCACCCTCACCCGCCAGATGAGTCTGCCGGAACCGGTCGCCGACGCGGCGGAGATCTACCGCCTGGGCTGCCTCCTCCTGGCGAAGCACCGTCTGGTGAACCGCCCGCTGCGGCTCCTGGGCCTGGGCGTCTCCGGCCTCGTGCCGCCCTCCCCGCAACGGCTCTTCCCGTTCATGGAGCGGGAGCGGGGGGCGAAGCCGGAATCCGGGTCGCGATGAAGTCCCGCAGGTCGGCGGGAAGCGGGGCCTGGATCTCGTAGGAACGCGCCCCCCAGCGGAACCGGAGCCGCGAGGCATGGAGCGCGTGACGGGGGAGGAGGAGGGCCTGCTCCATCTCCGGCGTCCAGCCCGTCTCGATGAAGCGGAGGAAGTGGGCGCAGTCGGGCCCATAGATTTTATCCCCGACGACCGGGAGGGAGACGAGGGAAAGGTGGACGCGGATCTGGTGGAGCCGCCCCGTCTTCGGCTGAACCCGCAGGTGGGAAAAGCCGCCCCCGGAGGCCAGCTGCCAGACCTTCGTGTGGGCCTCGGCCCCGGCAGGCGCGGCGACGATGCCCTGGCGGATCTTGACCGGATTCGTCTCGGAGATGCCGAGGAAGCCGATCCGGGCATCGATCTCGACGTAATCGGTCCCCATCGCGCCCCAGCAGACCGCCTCGTATTCCTTCTCGATCTGCCGCCCCTCGATGAGGCGGCTGATGGCGTTCGTCGTCGCCGGGTGCTTCGCGACGAGGATCAGGCCGCTCGTCTCCCGGTCGAGGCGGTGGAGGAGGGTCAAATAAGCCCCGGGCCGCTCCGCGCGCAGCCACGTGATCAGGGAGGGCTGCCCGTCGAGGCGCGTGGGATGGGAGAGGAGGTTCGCCGGCTTGTCGACGACGAGGAAGTCCTCGTTCTCGTCGAGGATCGTCGGCAAAGGGAAGGTTCCGTAGGGCGCAGCGCTCACCCCGCGGAGCCTACCATTGCTCCTACTCGTCGAGCCAGAGTTTCTGCGCGAGGGGGGAAGCGGTCTCGCCCTCCCACGCCAACTCCGCCGCCAACGGCGCGTCGTCGATCTCGATCCACAGCTCCGCGTCAGCCCGGGCAAAGCGGCGGAACCCGAACGGGGCGCCCTCCTCGCAGCAGGCTTCCTTATTCGACTGAACCAACTCGAATCCTTCGTTGAATTGCATCGTCTCTCTCCTGATTGGGTTGAAATCGGCCCCAAGGCCATAGTGCCAAAGCCGCCGCGCCCCGCTATCGGCGGAAGGCGCATTCGGGCGTGGGACGATGTCCGACAATTCGTCAAACACCAATCCCACGCCCCGTTGCCTAGGCCGCGCCGTTCATCGGGATCGACTCGCTCCGCGGGCTCCGCGAGGCCTGCAGCCTCACCGGAGCCGGGGCGGAAGAACGCGCCCCGTTCCGGCGGGGGGAGGCCGCCGCGAAGCGCCGTTTCTCCTCGCCCGCAGGGATGGGGAGGTCGATCTCCCGGCGGTTCTTCTCGTCCCAGCCGATGAGGAGGAGGAGCGACTCGATCGCCCGGCGCAGCTCGACGGTCTGGCTGCTCAGTTCCTCCGCGGCGGCGGCGGCCTCCTCGGCGCTGGAAGCCGTGCTTTGAGTGATCGTGTCGATGTTCCCCATCGCCGTCGTCACCTGCTGGAGGCCCTGCTGCTGCTCCGTGGAGGCCGTGGTGATCGAGGAGACGAGGCCGTCGACGTCCCGCACCAGGCCGACGATCCGGTCGAGGCTCTCCGTCACCGCGCCGGAAGTCCGGACGGCGGAGGCGACGCCCTCCTGCACCTTCCGGTTCACCTCGATGCTCCGCTCGCCCTGGCCGAGGGAGACCTCGATGATCCGGGCCGTCTCCTTCGCCGCCTCGGCGCTGCGGTGGGCGAGGGAGCGGACCTCCTCCGCGACGACGGCGAACCCGGCCCCGGCATCCCCGGCCCCGGCATCCCCGGCGCGGGCCGCCTCGACGGCGGCGTTCAACGCCAGGATATTCGTCTGGAACGCGATTTCGTCGATCGTCTTGATGATCTTCGCCACCTCGCTGCCCGACTGGCGGATGCCGTCGAGGGCCTCGACCATCTCCCGGCCCGAGGTCTCGACCGAGGCCATCGCCTGCTGCATCTCCCGCGTCTGGACGAGGCCCGCCTCGGCGGCGGCCCGGGTCTTCGAGGAGCTCTCCTTCGCCTGCCCGGCTCCCTCCGCGTTGCGCGAGGTCATGCTCGAAATCTCCTCCAGGCTCGCCGAGGTCTCCTCCAGGCTCGCCGCCTGGTTCCCCGCGCCGTCGGCCAGCGTCTGGCTGCTCCCGGCCACCTGGCCCGCCACGCTGGTCAGGCACTCGGAGCTGACTTCCAGCACGTCGCCGATCTGCCGCAGGGAATGGGTCACCCCGCGGACGATGAACGTCGCCGCCGCCGCCCCGACCACGACTCCGAGGCCCAGGCAGAGCCACGTCAGCCATTGCGTCCGTTCCGCGATATCGATGCACTCGGAGGAATTCCTCTTCGAAATATCCTTCTTGAACTGGTTCTCCGCCCCCAGGGCGGAATAGACCCGATCGAAGGCCTTCGCCGCCGGGCCGCGGAGTTGGGCCTGGGCGTCCTTGAACTGCCCCTTGCGGGCCAGATCGACAATGATAGCCGCCTCCTCAAAGTAGGCCTGCCGGGCCGCCAGGGACTCCGGCGCAAGCTGATCGCGTTCCTGTCCGGCTTCGATGAATCCCGCATCGGAGTAACGCTTCCAGATCGCATCGGCCTTGTCTTTTAAATCGAGGAGCTTTGCCTCCAGCACATTCGCTTCATCCGGACTCTCCGCGATTGAGACACGGAAGGCCGTGCGATGAGCCGTGGTTATTGTGGTTCGGCATTCCATCAGAAGGTCGAGGCTCGGCAAGGAGCTCTCCATCACCTGCTTCAAGTCGCCCCTTATCGACGAAAGCTTCGCCTCCACGAAGAGGCCCAGGATCATGATGATCCCGATGAGAATGCCGAAACCGGCTACGATACGACGTCCAACTGTCCAGTTCTTCATGCTTTGCTGTCCTTTCAGGGTGTTGAGTCTCCCCCCCCGCGTTGTTTGGAAACACTTTGGGAAACAGACGTCACCCTATCAGAGAAGAGGCACCGCTTTCTATCAGCGGCGGACGTATTCGGACGTGGGACAACGTCCGACAATTTGTTACACACTCCTACGACAAAGACCCCGTTTACCGATCAAGCCGGAAACGGATGGGGACCTCGACGAAGGACTCGACGGGCAGGCTTCCCAGGCTGGCCGGATGGAAGCGCCACCGGCGGACGGCCTCCAGAGCGGCCTCGTCGAGCAGCGCCGACCCGCTTCCCTTGGAAACAGCGACATCACGGACCTCCCCGTCCCGTCCGACCCGCACCAGGAGGATCACCGTCCCCTCGATGCCGCGCTGCCTGGCCGTTTCAGGGTAGGCGGGCGGGGCGTTGTGCAGGGTATCGGGACGCGAGGGGGTGAGGGCGCCGTTTTCCGGCGTCGAGGCCGGGACGGGCTTCGTTTCCTCCCGGGCGGTCTGCGGCACTTTGGCCTGCGTCGGAATCTCCGTCTCCGTCTTTGTCCGGGGGACCGGTGGCGTGGGCGTGGGTGCAGCTGGAGATTGGGCCCGTACCGGGATCATCCGCAGGGAACTGCGCCCCGGCTCGACGGAGAGGGTGTGCCACCAATGGATGCCGCCCCACAGCACCACGCCGAGGCCCAGGACGTGGATCGCCAGCGACAGCAGGAACGGGAGGCTCTTCCGTCCGAGACTCATCTCTCCTTCTCTCCCTACCCGGCCAGCCGGAGGTCGGTGGTGTAGAGCGCCCAGGCCTCCAGCGCCTTCTCCCGCTTCGGCACGTAGCGGAGCTCGCCGACCGTCGCCGGATCGGGATGGAACCGTTCGGCGACGCGGGCGCGGGCCTCGGCGTCATTCTTCGGCAGGCCGTCGTAGGATTGGTCGCCGGGGCGCCAATTGAGAAGCGTCGCGGCGGCGAGGACGCGGAAGGTCGCCCGGTCGACGACCTCGAAGCGGAGCGGGGAATGGGCCGCGATGTGGGGCTGCAGACCCGGCACGCGATAAAACATCCGGTAGCGGACCGCGCCGTAGAGGCTCCCGCCCTCGCGACAGAAAGAGACCGGGACGCCCCCGGCCAGGAACAGGTACCGTTTCTCCCAGTCTCCCTCGGGATCGGGAATAGCGATCTGGAGGCGGTCGGTCGAGGAATCGACGATCCGCGCGGTACCCCCACCGGAGGGCTGCTCCCCGAGGACCGGCCACGGCTCGATCGCCTGCCGCAGTTCGATCTTCCCTGCGTCCGTGCCGACCTCGATCTCCCCCACGACGGGGAACCGGAAGGCGAACCACGGATCGAAGTCGTCCATCGCCAGCGGGATGCCATGGCGGTTGAGGAAGGCCAGGACCTCGGCGAAGTCTTCCCGCAGGAACCGGGGCATCGCGTAGCGGTCGTGCAACTCCGCCCCCCACCGCTTCAGCGGCTCGGCGAAGGGCTGCTCCAGGAAGGCCGCCGCGAGGCCCCGCAGCAGGAAGACGGCGGCGGCGAGCATCCCCGGCTCCGGCGGCATCTCGAAGGCGCGGAACTCGACGAGGCCCAGGGAGCCGTTCGGCGCGTAGGGGTTCCAGAGCTTGTCGACGCTGATCTCCGCCCGGTGCGTGTTCCCCACGGTGTCCATGAGGAGGTTGCGGAGCATGAGGTCGAGGAGATGGCGGTTGGCCGGAGTTTCCATCCGCTCCACGCCGCGCAGGGCGATCTCCGCCTCGTAGGGGACCTCGTGGGCCGTCTCGTCGATCCGCGGGGCCTGCGAGGAGGGACCCGTGAAGAGTCCGGTGAAGAGGTAGGAGAGCGAGGGATGATGCTGGATGAAGCGGACGAGGCTGGAGAGGAGCGTGGGCCGCAGGAAGAAGGGGCTCTCGTCGACCGTCGGCCCGCCGAGGAGGATGTGGGCGCCGCCCCCGGTGCCGACTTTCCGCCCCGTGTACTGGTAGCGCGCGGCCTGGAGGCCGCACTCCGCCGCCGCCTCGTAGAGGGCCTCGACCATTCGGAGGTAGCCGGGGCTCTCCGCCTTCGGGGGAAGGTTGATTTCCAGGACGCCGGGATCGGCGATGACATTGAGGCGGGTCAGCGTGCCGTCGTCGGGCGGCGCGTACCCCTCGATCACGACGGGGCCGAGGCGGAGCGACTTCACGCACCGCTCGACGGCGGAGAGAAGCTCCATGTAGTCGCCCAGGCTGTTCACCGGCGGCAGGAAGACGCTCAGTTCCCCCTCCCGGACCTCGACCGTCAGGGCACGGCGGGGCGCGTCCGGGGCCAGTTGATGGAGTGGGAGGCGGAGGCCGATGGGACTCTGCCCGGGCCAGAGAAAGATGTCCCCCGGCTCCGGCAACGCCCACTTCGGCGAGGTCCACGCTCCCGCCCCGCCGTCGAGGGGGAGGACCCACCCCGTCGGGCGGGAGAGCCGCGCGACGACCTCGGCGGGCAGCGTCCGCCGGTAGGGCAAAAACGCCCCCGCCTGGGGCGCAAAGGAGGTCGTGTAGCGTTCCCCGGTCTCGGCCTCGATGCCGCGCAGGATCTCGGCGGGGTCCTCGTAGGCGGGGAGGAAGGCCGTCTTTTTCAAGCCGAGCGCGGCGGGCAGGGCGCGGGCCAGCTTCGCCGCCGCCGCCGGTTTCTGAACCGGCTCCGAGGCGACGCGGTAGAAGGCGTCCCCGGCGGGGAAGAGTTTCTTCCCCTCCCGCCAATGGAGGCCGATGAGCCAGCGGGGCAGGACCTCCCCGGGATATTGCTTCCCCATCGTGTGGGTGACGATGCAACCGGGGGCGAGGCGCTGCCGCAGGGCCACGGCGAGGCGGCGCCCGAAGGCCCGCTTCGTCGGCCCGAGGGCGGCGACGTTCCACTCGGGATGCTCGTGGTCGGCGGCGATGAAGGTCGGCTCCCCGCCGACGGTGACGGCGAAGCCCAGGGCGGCCAGCTTCCGGTCGGTCGCCTCGCCCGCCCGGAGGAGGGAGGCGCGCCGGGATTTTGTTCCGACTTGGACCTTGGCCTTGGCTTGGGAAACCGTCACTCCGCGCCCTCTCCGCCCGGCGTCCGGGCGACGGTGACCTTGACCGAAAGGACCTGCTTCTGCGCTCCTTTAAAGACGCCGCGCAGCGGGGGCACGTCGGCGTAGTCCCGGCCGATGCCGATCTGGACGTGGCGCTCGCCCTCGATCTGGTTGTTCGTCGGATCGAGGCCGACCCAGATGCCGTTCGGCGCGCAGACCTCGACCCAGGCGTGGCTGGCCGTCGCACCGATCAGGGGATCGTCGTCGCTCGGTCCCTCCTTCGGAAGAACCAACGCGGGGATGCGGGAGGGGGACGCAATGAGGTCGCCGCCCCGGCTGCCGCCGCTCCCCAGTCCGTTTCCATGTCCGTTGGCCTTCCCGGGATGAAGGGAGGCGGCGGCCTGGGCCTCCGTCTCGATGTAGCCGCTGACGTAGCGGGCCGGAATGCCGGAGGCGCGCAGGACGGCGATGAGGAGGTGGGCGAAGTCCTGGCAGACGCCCTGCCGCGAGGCGAGGACCTCGTTGAGCGGCGTGCTGATCGTCGTCGCCCCGGGCTTGTACTTGAAGGTCTTGAAGATCGTCTCGTTCAGCCGGAGGATGGCCGGGGTGAACGATTCCCGAGGATCGAGGTAGGCGCGGGCGAAGTCCTTGATCTCCGGCGTCACCGGGACGTGGTGGGAGGGCATCAGGTAGTCGTAGAGTTCCCGGCGCCGGGGGTGGTAGAGGTGGACGGCCTCGCTCACGGAGAGGTCGAGGCCCGCGATCGGGTTGCCGACGGGCCGGGTCTGGACGAGGCAGCGGGAGGTGACGACGAGGCGCTGGTGGCGGAAGGGGACGGAGAGGGCCTCGACGGCGTTCCCCCAATAGTCGGTGAACGATTCGAGCGGGACGCGGGGGGAGACCTCGGTCACCTGCTCGCTGATGACCTGGCGCATCGTGTTCCGGGGGCGGACGCGCAGCTCGCTATAGCACTCGATGGCGGGCGCGGAATACTCGTACCCGGTGGTGTGGACAATGCGGAATTTCATGGAGGCAAGCCGAGCTTTGGACTTACGGAGAAAGGAGATGGGAGCGGATCGGGGTCGCCGCCTGGTGGTTGAGGTAGTGGTCGGAGATGAGGTTGCCGAGGTTGAAGAGGCGGCCGATGATGTTCTTGATCCAGTCGTCGAAGGCCTTCGCCCGGTTCCGGGCGGTCGCCCGGGCCTGGGCGTGGGAGACGACACGCTCCACGCCGTCCTCGCCGACGACGGGGGCCGGAAAGTAGGCGGAAACGTCGGCGAACATGAGTTCGCTGACGAGGTGGTGGCAGTAGTGGAGCGGGGTGTCGGCATGGGCCTTCTTCTCGCCGAAGACGGCCTGGAGGGAATTCTGCATCGCGTCGAGGCAGAAGACGACGGAGCGGGGGAACTCCCCGTCCTGGATGAGGAGCCGG
>CAISZB010000378.1 GCA_903889845.1 uncultured Verrucomicrobium sp.
ACACTGAAGCACGAAAGCGTCGGCAGCGAAGCGATGACATCGACGATCCGCATCATCACGTTGTCGGTCCGCCCCCCGGCGTAGCCGGAGATCGCGCCGTACGCCACCCCGATGACGAGGCTGACCCCGGCCCCGACGAGGCCGACGAGGAGGGAGAGCCGCGCCCCGCAAAGCAGGCGCGTCAGGAGGTCGCGCCCGTGGAGGTCGGTGCCCAGCCAGTGGGCCGCGCACGGCGGCAGGAACTGGGAGCCGGACGTCGCGTCGGCCGCATACCCCGTCAGGAACGGCCCGACCACGGCGGCCAGGACGAGGAAGCCCAGGAGCCCCGCCGAACAGGCCATCCAGCGCGTGCCGAAGAGCAGCTTCGCAACCGAAGTGCGGGGAGAGAGGGCGGGATTCGCGCTCATGCCATCCGAATCCGTTTGTCGATCGCCGCGCAAAGCGCATCGACGACGATGTTGAAGAGGACGAGGAGGGTGCTGTAGACCAGCACCACCCCGCCGACGAGGAAGAGGTCCCGATTCAGGACGCTGTTCACGAAGAACGGCCCAATGCCGGGGATCGCGAAGATCTGCTCGACGACCAGGGAGCCGGTCATGAGGTTCGCCGCCAGCGGCCCGGCGTAAGTCAGGACGGGGAGGATCGCCACCTTCAGCGCGTGGACGTAAACGACGCGCCCCTCCGGCGCGCCCTTCGCCCGGGCCGTCCGGACGTAGTCGTGGTGGAGGACTTCCAGCAGACTCGTCCGCATCAACCGCGCGACCGAGGCCGCGTAGGGGAGCGCCAGGCAGACGGAGGGAAGGATCAACTCCCGCACGCCGCCCCACCCCGCGACGGGGAACCACCGCAGGCCGATGCCAAAGAACAGGACCGCCAGCGGCGCCAGGACGAACGACGGCAGGGAGATGCCGAGCAGCGCCAGGAGCATCGCCCCCCGATCCCCGGCCTGATTATGCCGGACCGCCGCGAAGGCCCCGAGGGCGATGCCCGCCCCCATCGCGATGACGAAGGCGCAGGCCCCGATGGTGAGGGAGACCGGGAAGGCCTGACCGAGGATTTCCGCGACCTTCCGGTTCTTGTAATGGAGGGACCAGTTGAGGTCGCCGTGGACCAGTTTCCCGATGTAGTCGAGGTACTGTTCCCCCAGGGTCCCGTCGAGGTGGGAGTTGGCCTCGAGCTGGTGGAGGATCGCCGCCGGGATCGCCCGCTCCGTCGTGAAGGGGCTCCCCGGCGCGAAGCGCATCGCCAAGAACGTCAGCGAGACGACCACGAAAAGGACGAGCACCGCCGCGATCAACCGCCGCGCGAGGAATCCGCCAAAGCTGATCATGGCTTCGCCTCCGGCGTTATCGCCATGTCGCGGATCGGATGATCGTCGATCGGGTTCGCATGGAAACCGAGGAGCCGCCCCTCCCGATAGAGGTTGATCCCGACATAATTATAGATCGGCGCAATCGGGGCCTCCTTCTCGACAAGGATCGCCTCGGCCCGTTGCAGGAGGGCCAGGCGGCGGGGACGATCGACCTCCCTCCGGGCCGCATCAATGAGCGCGTCATACTCCGAGGACGACCATCCGGTGCGATTGTTCCCATTCCCCGTGACGAAGCAGTTGAGGAAGGTGTTCGGGTCGGGATAGTCGGCGACCCAGCTCGACCGGGCGATATCGTAGTCGAGGCTGTCCATCGAGCTGAGGTAGACCTTCCATTCCTGGTTCCGGAGGGAGACCCCGATGCCCAGGTTCTCCTTCCAGATCGCCTGGATCTCGGTCGCGATCTGCTCGTTCTGCTCGCTGCTGTTGTAGAGGATCGAGAGAAGCGGAAATCCCTTGCCGCCCGGGTACCCGGCCTCCGCCAGGAGCGTCCGCGCCCGCGCCGGATCGTAGCCGAGGCCCGCGGGCGCGTCATAGCCGCAGATCTCCCTGAAACCGGGGGGAGTGAAGGCCGTCGCCGTCGGCTCCCCTCCCCGCGTGATCCGGGCGACGAGCCGCGAGCGGTCGATGGCCAGGACCAGGGCCTGGCGGACGCGGGGATCGGAGAGGGGCTTCCGCGTGACGTTGAAGCGGTAGAAGTAGGCACCGAGGATCGGCGAGGTGTGGCAATAGGAGAGCGGCAACAGCCGATCGACGAAGAAGGAAGGGATCAGCGACTTGTCGAGGATGAGATCGCAGAGGCCGGAGTGGAAGAGGTTGAAAGCCGTCGTGGCCGAGGAAAGGGAGAGGGCATCGACCGTCTCCAGCTTCACGGCGGCGGCGTTCCAGTAGCGGGGATTCTTCCGCAGGCGGACCCGGTCGTTGATCCGCCAGGAATCGAGGACGAAGGGGCCGTTCGAGACGAGGTGGCCCGGCTTGATCCAGTCCTCCCCCCACCGCTTCATCGATTCCAGGTGGACGGGAGAGAGCGTCGAGCAGGCGCAGAGGTCGGGGAAGAAGGGCGTGGGATCGACGAGGTGGACGACGAAGGTCCGCTCGTCCGGGGCCTCGACGCCGACGGTCGAAAAATCGTCGGTCTTCCCGTCGCTGAAGGCCTTCGCCCCGGCGATGAAGGAGTAGAAATCGACATAGCCGGAGGCCGTGATCGGGCTCATCGCCCGCCGCCACGATTCGAGGAAATCGCGCGACGTCAGCCGGTCCCCGTTGCTCCAGGACGACTCGCGGAGGTGGAAGGTGTAGGTCTTCCCGTCGGGGGAGAGGAGA
>CAISZB010000379.1 GCA_903889845.1 uncultured Verrucomicrobium sp.
CGTCACCATCGACCACGCCAAGCTCGGCGCATCCTTATGATTTCCGGCACCCCCCTCCTCGACGTCGTCGATCTCCATGTCCGTTACCCCATCCGCGGGAAGGGATTCTTCGGCCTCGGCGCCTCCTTCTTCGACGCCGTCGATGGCGTCTCCTTCCGCATCCACAAGGGGGAGACCGTCGGCCTCGTCGGGGAGAGCGGCAGCGGGAAAAGCACCATCGGCCGCGCCATCGTCGGCCTCGCCCCCATCGCCGAGGGGGAAATCCGCTACGAGGGCGTCCCCATCTCCGGCCTTCCGCCGCGCCGATTCCTCCCCTACCGGAAGAAGATCCAGATGGTCTTTCAGGACCCGATCAACTCCCTCAACCCCCGGCACACCCTCTTCCAGATCGTCGGGGAAGCCCTGGAAATCCACTTCCCGAAGATGACCCGCGAGGAGCGCCGGGAGCGGGTCGCCGGACTCCTCACCCAAGTCGGCCTCGGCTCCGAACACCTGGACCGCTACCCCCACCAATTCAGCGGCGGCCAGCGCCAGCGCATCGGCATCGCCCGCGCCCTGGCCGTCGAGCCCGACCTCATCATCTGCGACGAGCCCGTGAGCGCCCTCGACGTCTCCGTCCAGGCCCAGATCGTCAACCTGCTGGCCGATTTGCAGGAAAAACTCGGCCTCGCCTACCTCTTCATCGCCCACGACCTCGCCGTGGTCGAGCACCTCAGCGACACCGTCCTCGTCATGAACCGGGGCAAGATCGTCGAAGCCGCTGATGCCGAAACCCTCTACCGGAACCCGCAGAACGAGTACACCCGCCGCCTGCTCGCCGCCGTCCCTTCCCTCTAAGCTGTGAGCACCTCCGACTACCTCGACAGCGACGGCTGGCTCCGCCCCGACGTCCTTTCCGAACTCAACGCCGAGGGGACCAACGCCCACCGCCTCTGCACCCCCCTCGGCGCGCCCGAGCTGTGGATCGAGCGCTACGGCCACGACCTCCTGATCTGCGCCCGCGACCTGGGCGAGGCCGCCCGCCTCCATGCCGAGTTCCAGCACCGCCGGAACACCTACGCCGCCCGCGACCTCACCGTCGCCCGCGTTTTCCTCAAACCCCTGCGCAACCGCCCCGACGCCACTCCGTTCACCCTGCTGGAGGGGGATGATTCCCTCGACCGCGTCACGACCTGCGGAGAGCTGGGCCTCCGCTACCGGATCGACCTCGGCGCGGGCTACTCGACCGGCCTCTTCATGGACCAGCGGGAAAACCGCCGCTTCCTCCGCGCGCTGAAGCCCAAACGCTTCCTCAACCTCTTCTCCTACACCTGCGCCTTCAGCCTCGCCGCCGCGGCGGAAGGAGCGGAAACCGTCAGCGTCGATGTCGCCAAAAAGGCCCTCGACTGGGGCAAGGAAAACTTCGCCCTAAACGGCCTCCCGCTCGACCAGGGCCACCACAAGTTCTATCCCGACGACGTCCGGGACGTCCTCCGCCGCCAGAAGGCGCGCGGCTCCCACTACGACGCCATCGTCCTCGACCCCCCCACCTTCGCCCGGACGAAGCAGGGCAAAGTCTTCCGGATCGAGGACGACCTCCCCGCCCTCATCGCTGCCTGCCTCCCCCTGCTGGCCCCCGACGGCTACCTACTCCTCTCCACCAACTGCGAAACCCTCCCCGCCGAGGCCCTCGTCGCCGCCGCCATCGAAGCCGGGAAAAAAAGCCGCATCCCGGTTGCCCCGATTTCCCCTCTCCCCCCCCAGGGCGATATTCCCGAAGGGCACGGGGCGCAGACGGCGTGGGTGAGGAGGGAATAAGAACCCACCCAAAAGCCCTTGACCCTCATACCCAAGAGCTTAAATTGAATCCATGACGGACAAGGCGCTTGTCATCGACGCTCTCCAGCGGCTTCCCGACACCTCGACCCTGGCCGAAATCCGGGCCGAAGTGGAATTCCTCGCCGGTGTCCGTCTCGGCCTCGATCAATCCCGCCGGGGCGAAGTCGTCCCCCTCGACGAAGCGGCCTCCAAGATCGAGCGATGGGCCGCCAAGTAAGCCTCACCCGCCTCGCGGAAAGCGACCTTGAGGAAATCGTCAGTTACATCGCCCAGGACAATCCCCGGGCAGCCCTCAAGGTCGGACGACAAATCGTCGAGAAGTTGCAGCAACTGGCCGACTTCCCCTTGAGCGGACGGATCGTCCCCGAGTTCGAAGAAGAAAACCTGCGGGAAATCGTCCACTCGCATTACCGAATCATCTACCTGGTCCACCCCTCCCAGGCCCGAATCGACATCATCCGCATCTGGCACGGGGCGCGTGGGGAGCTGGAGATTTAGCGGGATCACCATGGGGGGGGGAGACTTCGGAACCGAAGCGGCCTTCTCCCTATAGGAGTCTGGGCGTTTTGGTCCCGTCTTCCCACGCCGTACGTACCCTCGGAGATTCGGGGATCCAGCCGAGGCTGCGCCTCGGGAGAAGAATAGCCTCC
>CAISZB010000380.1 GCA_903889845.1 uncultured Verrucomicrobium sp.
TCCCCTCCAATGTCCCCAACGGGGTGTCACACTATTGGACCGCCACGTGTCTCAGTTTTGGACCGCCCTACGCAGGAAGAGGACTTCGGCGCGCTGGTCCATATCTGCCGGGAACAGGGTGTGATCCTGATGCCCCATCTCAATTTCTGGGGTTACGACATGGCCAGTGGGATGATCCCGGATTACGAGGAATTCCAGGTTCACGATACCGAGGGAAAGCCGATGGAATGGGCGGGAGTCATGCCTTGCGGTTTTACGAACCGGCTGGCCTATATGCGGGTCGACGATGCGCGATGGGCCGATCTCTTTTTCAGCTATGTCGATCCGCTCGTTTCCCGGTGGGAACTGGAAGCACTCTTTCTCGATCAAATCGGGCTTGTCCCCATACCGGAGATCAAAGAAGGCTCACTCCAATTGCTGCGACGTTTGCACGCCAGCTTCCCCCACTTGATCTTGGGCGGTGAAATCCTGGAGGAGTTCCTGGTTCCTTACGTTGACGTAATGCAAGCCTGGGGACTGCCCTGGTGCGGTTGCTCGACCGATTACACCGATTCCTTTTCTCCGGTGGTGCGATTGCTTTACGGATCGGCCCTGACCTTCATGGGTCACCTGGGATTGCCATGCTCCCACCCGTGCCGTTACGTATGGACCAATTATCCCTACCTGGTGGAGAAGGGCTGCCAGGCTGCCTTTGAAGAAGGACAGAAGCATTTGCAAAAGCTTGGAAGTCCTTCCCATGTCCGCATTGCAGGCGGTCTGGATTCCGTAAGCCTTGCCGCATTGCGAAACGAATTTCTTTCATGCTTCGCTCCTACATCGTCCTCATCACGCTGATCGCCACCCTCGGGGGGCTCCTGTTCGGGTACGACACAGCCGTCATCTCCGGTGCCGTCGGCAGCCTCCGCGCCTACTTTATCGAGCCGCGCCACCTGGCCGATGCCGACGCCGCCAATTCCCTTCTCGGCTTCGCCGTCTCCAGCGCGTTGATCGGGTGCATCCTCGGCGGCCTCCTCGGCGGCTGGGCCGCCTCCGCCCTCGGGCGCAAGCGGGGCCTTATCCTCGCCGCCCTCCTCTTCCTCGTCTCCGCGCTCGGTTCGTCGGCACCCGAGGCCGGTTTCGCCCCCATCGGCCACGGCGGGGCCGATTACCTCGGCCTCTTCGTCTTCTACCGCATCGTCGGCGGGATCGGCGTCGGCCTCGCCTCGATGCTCTCCCCGATGTACATCGCGGAGATCGCTCCCGCCCGCCTCCGGGGCAACCTCGTCGCGTGGAACCAGCTCGCCATCATCTTCGGGATGCTCGTCGTCTACTTCGTCAATTACGGCATCTCCCACTATGGCCAGGGAGACGAATGGCTTCACGATGTCGGCTGGCGCTATATGTTCCTCTCCGGCGCCATCCCTTCCGGCGTGTTCCTTCTCCTCCTCTTCTTCGTCCCGGAAACCCCCCGCTACCTCATGCTGAAAGGCCGCGAAGAGGAGGCCCGCGGCGTCCTCTCCCGTCTCGTCACTCCGGTGGAATGCGAACGGGAGCTCGACGAGATCCGCGCCTCCCTCTCCCAGCACCACTCCGGGAAGCTCTTCTCCTTCGGCATCGCCGTCATCGCCATCGGCATCGTCACCTCGGTCTTCCAGCAATTCATCGGCATCAACGTCGTCCTCTACTACGCCCCGGAAATGTTCCGCAGTATGAACCTCGGCACCGATGCCAGCCTCTTCCAAACGATCATCGTCGGTGCCGTCAACCTCGCCTTCACTGTCGTCGCCGTCCTCTGCGTCGACCGCTACGGTCGCAAGCCACTCCAGATCATCGGAGCGATCGTGATGGGCTTCGCCATGGCGGCACTCGGCTTCGCCTTCCTCGCCCATGACAAGGGGCCCCTCTCCCTTCTCTGTATGCTGGCCTATATCGCCGGTTTTGCCGTCTCGTGGGGCCCAGTCACCTGGGTGCTGTTGAGCGAGATCTTCCCGAACCAGATCCGGGACAAGGCGCTGGCCCTCGCCGTCGCTGCCCAGTGGATCGCCAACTACCTCGTGAGCTGGTCCTTCCCCATCCTCAACGACAACCCCCATCTCGTCTCCCGCTTCAACCACGGGTTCCCCTACTGGATTTACGCCGTCATGGCCTTCCTCGCCGCCGTGTTCATGTGGAAGTGTGTCCCCGAGACCAAAGGCCGCACGTTGGAGGAAATGGAACGGCTCTGGGATAAAAGGGCATCATGATCGGCACCCCTTCCTCTTCTCCCTCGATCAGAATCGACCCGAAGGTCTGGCGTACTGGCACGCTGGTTTATACTCAGAGTGGGCTCGTCGTTCTTTTTGGCTGGTTGCTTTGGGGAGATTTTGCCTGGTCGATACGCGATCGCACAATGGGCACCGTGCTGCAACTGATACTGAAAAAGTATGAGGTTTCGGATACCCTCGCGGGAGTCCTCATGGGGACGTTTCCTGCGGCAATTGGGCTGCTGCTTGGGCCGGTCGTTAGTTTCCTATCCGATCGGCACCGTAGTCCCCGAGGTCGTCGCATTCCTTATCTGTTAGCCTCGGCACCGGTAGCGGCTTTGGCCATTATCGGCTTGGGCTTGAGTCCTCTCCTTGGTCGTCTTTTGAACGGGATACTTGGCACGGCTTCCCCCGGCTATTACCCCTCGGTTGTTCTGGTGTTGGCAGCGTGGTGGATGATTTTCGATGTCGCGACCACCGTCACCAATTCGATTTTTGGGGCCTTGATCAACGACGTGGTCCCCACGTCCGTCATCGGTCGCTTTTATGGATGGGTACGCATCATCAGTCTTTTTGTCGGCATTGCTTTCAACGGATGGCTTTTAGGCAAAGCCGAGGCTCATTTCATCTGGCTCTTCCTCTTTGTCGGGGCGATCTATGGCATTGGCGTGGTCTCCATGTGTCTGAAGGTGAAGGAAGGAGAGTATCCTCCGCCCGCCGCATCGGACCACTCGAAGGGAATCGAGATCGGAAGAGCGTCGTGTAGGGA
>CAISZB010000381.1 GCA_903889845.1 uncultured Verrucomicrobium sp.
GAACCAGCGATGTCGACCGCCGAGTCGATCAGTCCGCCGGGATTGTTCCGCAGGTCGACGACGAGGGCGCGGGCGCCCGACTTCTTCAGCCCGGACCAGGCCTTGTCGAACTCGGCCACGGTGTTCTCTCCAAACTGCTCGATCCGAACATAGCCGACCTTCTCCTCCCCGGCGACCTCCGGCGGAAGGAGCTTCGCCCCCCGGACGCTGCTGATCCGGATGATCTCCCGGACCAGCTCCACCTCGTAGATGTTCGGGTTCGCCGCATCGGCCTTCGCGTCCGTCTTGGAATTAGCATCGGCTTTGTCGTCGGTCTTTTCCCCCTCCTTCGTCGCGGGACGGTAGAGGGTGAGGCGGACCTTCTCCCCGCGCTTCCCGCGCAGGGCCTTGAGGGCCGCCGCGTAGGTCATCTTCTCGGTCGAGAGGTCGTTGATCTTCAGGATGCGGTCCCCCGGCATGATCCCGGCACGATAGCTGGGGGTGTCCTCGTAGGAGGAGACGACGACCAGCTCGTTCGTGTTCGCGCGCGGCCCGAGGGAGAGGCCGAGGCCGGCGAATTCCCCCTTCGTGTCCTTCTGCATCTCGGCGAAGGCGTCCTCGTCGAGGAACTGGCTGTGGGGGTCGAGGGAGGAGAGCATCCCCCGCAGGGCAGCGAAAACGAGGTCCTTGTAGGCCGTCTTCGCCTCGTTGACGTAGTCCTGCCGGACGATCTGGATGACGCGGGTGAAGAGGACCGTGGTCTGGTAGGCCTCGTCGCTGGCCGTCCCGGTCCCGTCGTCGGGAACGGGGACCGTGGCCGGAGCGGGAGCCTGGGCGGAGGCCGCCGGGGCCGACGTCGCCGGGACGGAAGGCGTCGGCGGGCTTTGCGCCAGAGCCGGAACCGCGAGCGCCGCCAGCCCCACCCCCAGACCGAGGCAGGCCATCAAAGCGCGGCGCGGAGACATCGGCGTTCCCGGCTTGGCTTTAGAGCGCGTTCTCCGCCTGAAGCCGTCCCTTGAAGTAGGCGATCGTCTCCTTCAAGCCGGTCTCCAGGTCGACCTTCGGCTCCCAGCCCAGGAGGGTCTTCGCCCGCGTGATGTCGGGACGGCGCTGCTTCGGGTCGTCGGTCGGCAGGGGCTGGTTCACCAGCGGGAGGGTCAGTCCGGTGATGCGGAGGATCCGCTCGGCGAATTCCCGGATCGTCAGCTCCACCGGATTGCCGATGTTCACCGGCTCGTGGAAATCGGACTGGGAGAGGCGATAGATGCCGTCGATCAGGTCGGAGACGTAGCAGAAACTCCGCGTCTGGGTCCCCTCTCCGAAGATCGTCAGCGGCTGCCCCTGCAGCGCCTGGCCGATGAAGGCGGGGACCACGCGCCCGTCCCGCAGCCGCATCCGGGGACCGTAGGTGTTGAAGATGCGGACGATCTTCGTATCGACCTTGTGGTAGCGGTGATAGGCCATCGTGACGGCCTCCGCATAGCGCTTCGCCTCGTCATAGACGCTGCGCGGCCCAATCGAGTTGACGTTGCCCCAATAGTCCTCCTTCTGCGGGTGGACATGGGGATCGCCGTAGCACTCCGAGGTCGAGGCGACCAGGAACCGCGCCCCCTTCGCCTTGGCCAGGTCGAGGGAATTGTGCGTCGCGTAGGAGCCGACCTTCAGCGTCTCGAAGGGCAGTTCCAGGTAATCGATCGGGCTGGCCGGGGAGGCGAAGTGGAAGACCACGGCGACCTCGCCATCGATCCGGTCGGCGAAGGGAAGCGTCACATCCTGCTCGATGAAAGAGAAGCGGGCGTCGTCCTTCAGGTGGGCGAGGTTGGCCGGATTGCCGGTGATGAAATTGTCGAGGCCGATCACGCGGTACCCCTCGGCCAGGAGGCGGTCGGTCAAATGGCTGCCCAGGAACCCGGCCGCGCCGGTCACAACTGCGGTTTTCATGAGCGGCCATTAAAGGGGGATCGGAGGCCCGTTGTAAAATCAATTACCTGAAAAAACCGCGTGCGTACCCCGGGCCTTTTTGCTTTAGTCGTCCCCCCCGGCTTCCTGCTTCCTGGCCCGCCTGGTTCGGGAGTCCGGCTGTTCCGCCCCTATGGCGGCCATAGCTCAATGGTAGAGCACCAGATTGTGATTCTGGGAGTTGCGGGTTCGAGTCCCGTTGGTCGCCCACCCTTTCTCCCGCATAAACACAAGGCTTCGGCCTTCGGGGCCGAAATACGTTACAAAAACGTTACAGTGGAGGCCCCTTTCCTGCCTTGCTGAGGCCACGCCTCGATCTCGGACGGCAAGCTTCACCCTCTTAAGCTGACGGCTGCAGGAAAGAAGCTACTGAACCCTCTCCCTTCACATCACAAGTCTAGCCGGTAGAAGGGAAAATCCCCTCAACTCCAAAGCACGACCTAGCAAGAAGCCACTAGCTAGTCCTCGTCGGTGAATGCCTTGCGGATGGCCTCCTCCAGACGAGCAACCTCATCGTCCGTGAGGGGCTGGAAGACCCTGAGATCCCGCTTGGTCTTGCTCATCTGGTAGTTGTTATCGAGGCAAATGCGAACGAAGAGGTCTGCGGTCTGGTGTGGCAGATCGACGATACCCTTCATCTCTTGGCGAGCTCTGTCGTAGGAGCGCAGGAAAGCGATCTCCGCAGGCAGTTCGTCGCGGATCGTACTCTCGACAAAATCGAAGAGAACCTCCGCCATCGTGGTGCAGTCGATAAAGCGATAGAGATAGGCCGTATCGTGATGCACGGTCATCTTACCCGACGAATCAAGCGTGCGCTCGATGACGGAAAGAATCCGCTCGGAAAAATCCTCCAGACTCAAATCGTACTTCTTCGGATCATTGAGCATGATCGCCGAGACCGGGAAGACAATGCCCTCCGGGCCGAACTTCCGTTGCGCCAGGGCGTAATGGATGAGGAAACGGTGGATGCGCCCATTACCGTCGTTGAAGGGATGGAGAAAAACGAATGGGTAGGCGATAATCGCCGCCGCAATGATGGGGTGGAGCGGGGATTCCAGAATGATGCGGGAGGCAGACAAAAACGCGTCCATCAATTCGGCTATTTCCTGGGGCCGGGGTGCGATGAAATGGACGTGCTCTTCCCAGCGGATGGTGGTGCCGACGTAGACTTGCTCGCCGGTTTCATCACGCCATCCCGCGTCCTGGAATCGGGGATCGACGATCGCGTTTTGCAGCGCCACGAGCGCCTCCTTCTTCAAGTAGTCAGTGCGCGTCGCGGCTTGGAGGAGATCGGCGAACTTGGAGGCTCGCGCCCGATCGGGCTCTTCACGCTCGATGGCGAATGAAGATTTCGTTTCTCGGGTATAGAGATAGTGGAGGGTTCGCTGGTAGAGTTCCGGGGAAATGGAGCCCAGCAACTGTTGGCATCGGGCCTCCAGATCTTTTTGCTGATCATGTTCCAGTTTGTCAGTGCGCCTCACCATCGGACTGAAATCGAGACGCCCGAGCAGATTCACTGTCACTCGCTGACGTCGACTGCGGACGCCAGGTCCCGTATAGTATTCCACCTCATCGAGTAGGGAAACGTAGTTCCCCCCAACCATGTCCGGAAGATCGAGCGTTTCTCCCGTAAGCGCTTCATAGAGATACCAAAGGCGCCGCGCATAAATTCCGGTAGGAGTCGAACGGACAAAGGCCGTCATGCCTTCGGCTCCAAGGAGAGGAAAGAGCAAGCCCAACAGAGGGAGATCAAGCCCCTCGCGCCGCAGAGCGAAATCGAGATGCTCGAAATCGGTATCGCCGGGCCAGTAGGCTTTCGGGTAGTATTCCAGCCGGACACGCGCTTGGCGATCCGTGCGCCTCGATCCGTCGTGAACGAACGAAGCTACGTGGTAGAGAGGACTTTTGAGGGAATATTTATCCCGAAGCCATTCATACCCCGCCCGACGGGAGCTAGAGGCGAGAGTAGGCATAAAGTGGGGTTGTTCCTGCGAAAATCGTTACGACGATGCCAAAACAACGTAAAATCAGCAACGTTGACTGAATTTACTATACGTTGGTGTTTATCTGCCGTAAATATTTATCGTCCTTATAAGGTGCCAAGGGGAGGCCCGTCCTCCCGAGCCATGCCGAACCGCGCCCGACCAAGCTACTTTAGCAAAAGCTAGGCCGCTCTATCTCGGTCCGAAGCCATTTAGACGGCA
>CAISZB010000382.1 GCA_903889845.1 uncultured Verrucomicrobium sp.
CACCTTCCCCATCGGCTGGTACCGGTAGGCGAAGCCGAGGGCGCTCTCCTCCTCCCGTGCCGTCGGCGGGAAGAGGGGGAAACGGTTCGGGAGCAGCGCCCGCTGGACCTGACGGGCCAATTCCAACTCGCCTTCCATCTGCGCCTGCTTCTCCGCCAGTTCCTCGGCGTATTTCTTGAGCTGCTCTTCCCGCTCGTGCTCCTCGGTCACGTCCCGCGTGATGCCGCAGGTGCCGACGATCTCCCCCAGGTGGTCCCGCAGCGGCGCCTTCACCGCGGAGGCCCAGGCCGTTCGCCCGTCGCGGAAGAGCTTCCGCTCGGCGGGCAGGAAGACCGCCTCCCCCGTCTCCATGACGCTCACTTCCTGATTCCGCGTCTTCTGCGCGTAGTCGGGGAAAAAAATGTCGGCGTCGGTCTTGCCCAGGAGGTCGGCGGCCTTCTCCATGCCGAAGCAGCGGATGATCTCCTGGTTCACCGCGATGAAGCGGCTCTCCCGGTCCTTGAAATAGATCCGGTCGGGGATGATCTCCATCAGCGCCATGAGGAGCTGGTGGTTGATGTCCTCCGTCGACAGCGACGGGGACGGTGGGGGGGTCTTGTCCGGCTTGTTCATGCCTGCAATCCTTACAATCCGTATGGGCCGCAGGAGAGGTCGGCGACGCGCTCGGCCTCGGCGTGGAGGTGGCCGCGGAAGAGGACCTCGACGAGGCAGACGTCGTCGAGGAAGCTGTCGGCCCCCGCGCTCGCCAGCGCCGCCTCCAGCACCGAGTCGAGCAGCCCCTTGCCCGTCGCCCCGGCGCACTTCCCGACGAGGGAGAGGAACATCGCGTCGTCGAGGCCGATCTCCGCCTCGTCGCCCAAGTCGCGCAGGCCGTCGGTGTAGAAGAAGAGGCGGTCCCCCGGCTCGATCTTGTCTTCCAGGACGGCGTAGGTGGAGTCCTCCATGAACCCGAGCGGCACCGAGGAAGGGACCCGCTTCGGCGCCCCCAGGAGCCGGGCGCCGCCCGAGCCCGAAAGGACGAGCGGCGCGGGATGGGACGCCGCCGCGAAGCGGACCCGCCCGGTCTCGACGTCGATCACCGCGTAGAGGCCGGTGACGTAGATCGGCGTCTTCATCCGCTCGAAGAAGGGATAGAGGCGCCGATTCGCCTCGGAGAGGAAGGCCCCGGGATCGGAGGCGACGGGGAGGAGGTCGTCGACCAGCGTCCGCTGCATCGCCGTGATGAGGGCCGCGTGGACGCCGTGCCCCATCACATCGCAGATGAAGACCCCCGCCTGCCGCGACCCGATCGGGATGACGGTGAAGAAGTCGCCGCCCACCTTCCCCATCGGCTGATAGCGGTAGGAGAAGCCGAGCGCGCTCTCCTCCTCCCGCGCCGTCGGCGGGAAGAGGGGGAAACGGTTCGGCAACAGCGCCCGCTGGACCTGACGGGCCAATTCCAGCTCGCCCTCCATCTGCGCCTGCTTCTCGGCCAGGGCCTCCGCGTAGTGCTGGAGTTTCTCCGCCTGCTCGTGCTCGACCGTCACGTCGCGGGAGATGCCGCAGATCCCGATGATCTCCCCCAGGTGGTCCCGCAGCGGCGCCTTCGTCGTCGAGGCCCAGTCGGCA
>CAISZB010000383.1 GCA_903889845.1 uncultured Verrucomicrobium sp.
CCTACAGGCTCTTAGCTGGAGGCTGAGGGGGCACCCCTCAGAAGCCTACAAACGCGCGGTGGGCATGGAGCGGTACAGGCAAGCGTAGCGATTCTACCCGGTCCCGAAGGGCCGCAAGGTCTCTTCGCCCCGCCCGAAGATCGCAACCCTTTTCTACGCCTTCCCCCCGTACCAATTCCCCCGCGACCACGCGTGGGTGCGCAGCTTCCGCTCCAGCGCATCGGAAAGCGGAGGCTGGTCGCTGACGCCGCAGTTCATCTCCGCCTGGCGGGGATTCCGCATCCCGGGGATGACGGTCGAGACGGCCTCCGGCTTCAGCGCGAATTTCAGCGCCGCCGTCGCCACGTCGGGTTCCTCCGTGCCGACCTCGGCCCGGATCTTCTCGACCCGGCGCACCGTCCGGGCGAGGCGGTCCCCGGCGAAGTAACTGTGCCGGAAATCGCCCTCGCCGAAGACCGTCTTCTCCTCGAATTTCCCCGTCAGGGAGCCCTCGTCGAAGACGACCCGGACGATGACGCCGACGCCGTTCTCCCGCGCGACGGGGAGGAACTCCGCCGCCGGGTCCTGGACGAAGACGTTGTAGATCACCTGGACCGTGTCGAGCCAGCCTCCGCGCATCAGGTCGATGAGGGAATTCTGGTCGGGTTCCGGCGTGCTGATGCCGATGCCCAGGAGCTTCCCCTCCTTCTGCAGCGCGCGGAGGGTCTCCAGCGCCGCCGGGTTCCGGTTCCACGCCCGCGTCCAGGTGTGGAGCTGAAGAATGTCGAGCGCCTCGACGCCGAGGTTCTTCAAACTCCCCTCGACCCGCTCCCGGAGGTAGGCCTCGGGGAAGCGCTCCTCGATCTTGTCGTAAGGCGTCGGCGGCCAGGCCCCGGGCCGGGGCGGGACCTTCGTCGCGACGTAGACCCGCTCGCCCTTCCTTTCCTTGAGGGCCTGCCCGATCAACCGCTCGCTCCGCCCGTCGCCGTAGCCCTGCGCCGTGTCGATGAAGTTGCAGCCGAGGTCGAGGGCGCGGTGGAGGGCGCGGAGCGACTCGGCGTCGTCCTGCGTCCCCCAACTCCCGCCGATGGCCCAGGCGCCAAAGCCGATTTCCGAGACTTGCCAGTTCAAACGTCCGAAGGAGCGGTATTTCATGAATGTCGTGGGGGATGGATCAAAAAATCTTCAAACCGCCGCCCGATCCGCCTCCTCCAGCCGGGCCAGGAAGGTGTCCGGGGAGCGGAAGAGGCGCGACACCGCCGCGAGGGAGGCCTCGGCCAGCGGCCCGCGCTGGCGGCCCAGCCCGGCCTGGATGTAGACGGCCAATTCGAGGAGCGGCTTCAGGTCGGCTTCCCGCTTCTTCTCCCACGCGTCCTCCGGGCCGGAGAAGGCGGGCGTGGCGCTCTCGTAATCGATGAGGAAGACGCCGATCGGCGCCGTGCAGACGACGGCGTTGTGGAGTTCCATGTCCCCGTGGAGGAACCGCTGCGCGTGGAGCCGCTGAAGCTGCTGGAAGACCCCCTCCGCCAATCGCCATAGGCCGATCAGATGGGCGGGCGGCGTCTCCTGCGCAATGCCCAGGCACCGTTCCGGCGGCTCGACGTCGGTGAAGGGGGAGAAGCGGGAGAGCGACTTGCCGGGGAAGAAGGGGAGCCGGATCGTATGGGTGCCGTGGCCGATCGGCGGCGGCGTCCCGAGGATCTCCGAGGCGGCCCGGGCGTTCTCGAATTCGGTCTTCGGATCGGAATGGAAGCTGAGGGGATGGTAGGTCTTCAGGAAGTGGACCGGATAGGTCCACGCCTCGGGATGGGCCTCCCGCGTCTTCCGCCCGGCCAGGACCAGTTCCGCCCGGAGCAGTTCCCGCCCGTCCGGCGCATCCTTCCGCATGATCGTGTGGAGCGGGAAATCGTTCTCCTGGGGCCGGTCGATCAGGTAATGGACCGCCTCGGCGATGTCGATCCGGTGCAACGGGGAGAGGTTGACGAAAGGCACGGAGCCTGGACCTTGGCACACCCCGGCGGGAAAGTCGAATCCCTCGCAGGTTCGTCACCTACTCGTAATGATGGCGACACTGCGCCACCCAGATCACCCCGTCGCTCACCTTGTAGACCAACCGATGCTCGTCCGTGATCCGGCGCGACCAATGGCCGGAGAAGGCGTGCTTCAGCAGCTCCGGCTTCCCGAGGCCCTCGTGCGGAGAACGGGAAATATCCTTGAGCAAGTCATTGATCTTCCTGAGAATTTTCCGGTCCTGCCCCTGCCAGTAGAGGTAGTCTTCCCACCCTCGCCCCTCGAAGCGGACGTTCATTCCCCGA
>CAISZB010000384.1 GCA_903889845.1 uncultured Verrucomicrobium sp.
CGGCTGGCGCTGCGGGGTGGTCTCCTCCACGGAGGAGGCCCTCGAATGGGTCGTGCGGGACAAGTGGGACGCGGTGCTGGTCGATCTGAACCTCCCCGACGGCAGCGGGATCGAGGCGGCGGGCCGCCTCCGGCGCCGGGTGGAGGCGGCGGGCTATCCGCTGCCGCGCCTGGTGGCGGTGGCCGACGGGGGCTCCGCCCGGACGCGCGTCGTCTGCCGGGCCGCGGGCATCGCGGCCTTCCTGGCGCGGCCCCTGACGCTCCGCGACCTGGAGCGGGCCTTCGACCTGAACCCGGCCCCGGCGGCGGAGCAGCCCGGGGACCCGATGCTGGTGCAGACCCTCGGCGGCCTGCGGGACATGGCGGGGGAACGCTTCGTCCTCGACCTGATCGCGATCCTGGCGAAGGAGGGGCCGGAGCGCCTGGCCGAGATCGGGAACGTGCTGGCGACGGGGAACCTCCCGGTGGCCAGCCGCCTTTTCCACAAGATGAAGGGGAGCGCGAGTTCCTTCGGCGCGACGGAATTGACCCGGATCTGCGAGGTCGGCGACGACGCCTGCGCCGAGGGGGACGAGGCCCTGGCGAAGGAGTGCCGCCGCCTGGCCGGGGAGGAACTGGGCCGGGTGACCGCTTTTCTTGATCGCTGGAAGGAAGGAAACCACGCATGAAAGTTTTGACGGTCGAGGACGACGCGATTGTGCAGCACGTGCTGCGGGGCATCCTGACGGCGGCGGGCCACGAGGTCCTGCCCGCGCGGGACGGCGACGAGGCGCTGCGGCTCTTCCAGGACCAGCCCGTCGACCTCGTCATCAGCGCCTGGCAGCTGCCGGGGGGCCTCGACGGGATCGAGTTGTGCGAGGCGCTGCGGGCCTTCCGCATCCCGCGCTATGTCTATTTCATCCTCGTCACCGCCGACTCGATCACCTCCTCCAGCTACGGCGCGGCGGTCGCCCGGGGGGTCGACGATTTCCTGCCGAAGCCGCTCGACCGGGAGCAGATCCCGGCGCGGCTCCTGGTCGCGGAGCGGATCATCCGCTCCTTCTCGGAACTGCGGCAGGTGAAGTCGCTCCTGCCGATCTGCATGTACTGCAAGAAAATCCGGAACGACGACAATTACTGGAGCCAGATCGAGGCCTACCTGGCGGAGCAGACCGGCTCGACGTTTTCCCACGGCGTCTGCCCGTCCTGTTATGAGGGGGTGGTCCTGCCGGAGATCGGGCGGGTGACGCCGAGCGAGACATTTCCAGAGTAGGGGGGGACGCAGGGCCTTGCGGCCCTTCGGCCCCTCTCATCCCCCCGCGCAAAACTCCCGCGCGGTCTTCAACCTCTCCAGCGCGGCCCCGCCGTCGATGGCCTGCCGCGCCAGGTTCTGCCCTTCCCTCGCGGTCTTCGCCTTCCCCGTCAGGGCGAGGGCCAGGCCCGCATTGACCGCGATCAGCGACCGGGCCAACCCCATCTCCTTCGACTTCGCGGGGGAAAGCAGCGCCTCAATAAGCGCGGCGCTCTCCTTCGCGTCGGCGACGAGGAACGGCTTCAAGGCCTCGGCCCCTGACGCCTCGAACTGGAAAAAGTAATCGTCGATCTTCCCAGGGGCGAATCCTTCGCTCGTCACGAGGGTATTCTCCCGCGTCGGACTCGCCTCGCCGATCGGCACGCCGCCGACGCAACCGCGCACCACGGCGTAGCGCGGGCAGCCCACGAGGCGGAGCGTCTCCGCATAGAGCGGCACAAACTCCTCCCGGAACACCCCGACGAGGCGGCACCCGGGCCGGGCCGGATTGACCAGCGGGCCGAGCAGATTGAAAATCGTCCGCCGCCCCTCGGCCGCCAACTCCTGCCGGATCGTCGCCAGCGTCGCAAAGGCCGGATGATACGTCGGCGCGTGGAGGTAGGCGAAGCCGAGGCGGGCCAGCGATTCCGCCACCCGGCCGGGAGACAGCGAGCGCAGGGCGCCGAGGCCCAGCGCCTCGATCACGTCGGAGCTGCCCGACGGCTTCGTCACGCCCCGGTTCCCGTGCTTCACCACCGGCACGCCGAGCGCGGCCAGGACAAAGACCATCGCCGTCGAGACATTGAACAGCGGCAAACCTCCGCCTCCCGTGCCACAGCAATCGAGGAGAGGAGCCGCCTCCGGCAGGCCCGGAATCTCGACCGCCTTCGGCAAGGAACGCGCAAAGGCCGCCAACTCCGTCGCCGTCTCCCCCTTGTCGGCCCAGGCGCGGAGGAAGGCCTTGCGGGTATCGGGATCGGCGGCGTCCTTGAAAAAGAGTCCCTCCGCCGCAAGGGCGACTTCGTCCGCCGTCAGCCCGCGTCCCGCGATCAGCGCGCGGGTCAGCTCCGGGAGCACGGAGCCCATGCTACACCCCCCGGTCTTCGCGGTAGGCCTCGAAGCGCGGCTTTTCCAGGGCCTTCATGTAGGCCTCTTCGCCGGAAATGAGACCTTCCTGCATCGCATTGAAGATCGCGTCATCCATCAGCTGCATGCCGTCCATGCCGCCCGTCTTGATGACGTCGTTGAACTTCACTGTCGCCCCCTCGCGGATGATCGCGCCGACGGCGGGCGTGGCGATCAGGATCTCGTTCAGGGCCAGCCGCCCCTTGCCGTCCTTCCGCTTGAAGAGGAGCTGCGCGCAGACGGCGCGGAGGGAGTTGGAGAGCATCGTCCGGATCTGCGCCTGCTGGTCGCTGGGAAAGGCGTCGATGATGCGGTCGACGGTCTTGCGGGCGCTGTTCGTATGGAGCGTACCGAAGACGAGGAGGCCGGTCTCCGCCGCCGTGAGGGCCAGGGAGATCGTCTCCAGATCGCGCATTTCACCCACCAGGATCACGTCGGCATCCTCGCGGAGGCCCGCCTTCAGGCCGCTGGAAAAGGAAGGCGTCTCCGAGGGGACCTCGCGCTGCGTGAGGACGCTGTGCTTGTTCGGGTGGACGAACTCGATCGGCTCCTCGATCGTCACGATGTGCCGGGCGTAGGTGGAGTTGATGTAGTCGATCACCGCCGCGAGGGTCGTCGATTTGCCGGAACCGGTCGGCCCCGTGACCAGCACCAGGCCGCTCTTCAGGTCGCCGAAGGATTGGATCACCTCCGGCACACCCAGCTCCGCGATCGTCTTGATCTTCGTCGGGATGATGCGGAAGACCGCGCCGAAGCCGTGCAACTGCTTGTAGTAATTGCAGCGGAACCGGGCGTCGATCCCCATCTCGTAGGCGAAGTCGGCGTCGCCGTGGGCCAGGTACTTCTGCCACAGCGAGGGCTTCGCGATCGGCTGGAGGAGGGCCGTCATCTCCGCGTGATCGAGGGGGGCCTCGCGGATCGGACGGATCTCGCCATGGCGGCGGATCTTCGGGGGCTGGCTCTCCAGGAGGTGGAGGTCGGACCCGCCCTCGCGGATCAGAGTTTCGAAAAAGGCGTCGATCGGGTGGCTCACAACGGTAAGGCAGTCTCGGGTTATCTCTGGCGGCGCGCCAGCTCCTGGGCGAAGGCTTTCTTGTTGTCGGCCCGGTTATAGGCCTCCTCGGAGCTGATCGTCCCCTGGTCGAGGAGCTTCAGCAGCACATCGTCCATCAGCTGCATCCCCTGCTTCACCCCGGTCTGGATCACGCCGGGGAGCATGAAGGTTTTCGCCTCGCGGATCAGGTTCCCCACGGCGGGGTTGTTCAGCATGATCTCCATCGCCAGGGCGCGGCCCTTGCCGTCGGCCTTCGGGATGAGCTGCTGGCAGACGATGCCGCGGATCGATTCGCTGACCATCGTCCGGATCTGGGCCTGCTGCTCGATCGGGAAGACGTCGAGGAGACGGTCGAGCGTCCGGGCCGCGCTGCCGGTATGGAGCGTGCCGAGGACGAGGTGGCCCGTCTCCGAGGCGGTGATCGCGAGCTGGATCGTCTCCAGGTCGCGCATTTCCCCGATCATGATGACATCGGGATCTTCGCGCAGCGCCGCGCGGAGGGCCGCGCCGAAGGAATCGGTGTTCGTGTGGACCTCGCGCTGGGAGATCTGGCAGCCCCGCCCCTCGAAGACATACTCGATCGGGTCCTCCAGCGTGATGATGTGATCGTGCCGGGTCCGGTTGACCTCCTCGATCATCGCCGCCAGGGTCGTCGACTTGCCGCAGCCGACCGGCCCGGTGACCAGGATCAGCCCGTTATTATACTTCGTCAGCGTCCGCATCGCCTCGGGGAGGCCCAGCTCCTCCATCGTCGGGACGCGGGAATTGATGATCCGGAAGACCGCCTCCCAGCCCCGCCGCTGCCGGACGACGCTGGTGCGGAAGCGGCAGAACCCGGGAATGCTGTAGCAAAATTCGACCGAGCCGTGCGACTCGACCTCGTGGGCCTGCTTCGAAGTCAGGAAGGAGCGGGCCATCGCCTCCGTTTCCTGGGGTGTGAGGTGGGGCGCGCCGGGCCGGACCGGGACCAGGGCCCCCCGGAGACGCATCGTCGGCGCAAAATCGGGTCCCAAGTGAATATCGGACGCTCCGGCCTGATGGGCCTCCTGCAGGTAAGCCTGCAGGGCCTTCGCCGCCTCGGGATCGACATGAGAGGCGGTAGCCGACGGGTCGTACGGGGAGGAATGGACCGGGGACTGGGCGAGGGAGGGCTCCGCCTCGGCCCCGGAATGGTCCTGCGAACCGGGCGCGGGCTGATGGAGGACTTCCTGGTAGAACCAGGCCCGATGGGCCTCGTCGATGATCTGCTGCTCGTAGAGCACCTCGACGGCGGAGATCCCCGGCATCGAGGCGAGCATCGAGGCGACCGACTGGCGCTGTTCGGGGGTGATCACGCCGTACGTCACGGCGGTGTCGAGGACGTATTCGTTGTATTCGGCAGCCATGGAAGCAAAAAACAAAAGGCGAAAAGCGAAAAAGAGGAGCCGTCATCCTGCCAGCCCATCCCTCTATGGCGCAAGGATGGAAATGCCGCTTCCATGGC
>CAISZB010000385.1 GCA_903889845.1 uncultured Verrucomicrobium sp.
AGCTATACAGGGAAGCGAAGCGATTGTACCCTGCCCCGAAGGGCCGTACCCATAACTTCGCGTTCCCCCTACGCCTCCCGCAACCGCAACGTACACCGGAACGCCGACCCCTTCCCCGCCTCGCTCTCCACGCTCAGCGTGCCGCCCATCAATCCGCTCAGCTTCTGGCAGATGCTCAGCCCCAGGCCGACGCCGCCGTAGCGGCGGGGCGTGGAGGCCTCCGCCTGGGAGTAGGGCTTGAAGATCCGTTCCTGCTGCTCCGACGTTAGGCCGATGCCGGTGTCCCGGACGGTGAAGGAGAGGGTAAGGAGGCCGTCGTCGCCCGCCTGCTGTTCCGTCCGGAGGCAGATATCGATGCCGCCCTTGTCGGTGAATTTCACTGCGTTCGAGATCAGGTTCAGGAAGATCTGCCGGATGCGGGTCGGGTCGCCGAGGAGGGGGGAGGGGAGTTCCCCCTCGACGCGGACCAGGGAGGAGAGCCCCTTGCTCGCGATCTGCTTCGCGTGGAGGTCGAGGCTTTCCTTGGCGAGGGTGGGGAGGTCGATCGGGATCGACTCCAGGACGACACCGTTCGCCTCGATGCGGGCGTAGTCGAGCAGTTCGTTCGCCAGGGAAAGGAGCTGGTTCGAGGAGAGCTGGATGAGGCCGATGTATTCCTGGACGCCGGGCTCGAAGGCGGTCTTCGCCAGGAGGTTGCTGAAGCCGATGATCGCGTTGAGCGGGGTGCGGATCTCGTGGCTCATCACGGCCAGGAACTGGCTCTTGAACCGGGCCGATTCGAGGGCGGCGTCGCGGGCCTCGCTCAGCTGGGCCTGGAGGGCGCGAATCCGCTTCTGGCCGATCACCGTCGGCGTCACGTCGCGGATCAGGATGGCGAGGCAGCCGTCGGAGCCGTCGAGGGGGAGGACGAGGGTCTCCTGCTGCATGTATTCGAAGCCGCTGACGTGGCTGGAGGGCAGGGGGATCGGCAGGAAGTAGTGGTGGAAGACCTGGGAGAGGACCTGGGGCTGGCGGGTGCTCCGGGCCTTGTCGAGGTAGGAAAGGATTTCGGGCCGGTCGGGATAGACCTCGGGCAGCGCGCGACCGACGACGGTGGAGGAGGCCAAGCCCGTGTTGGTCTCCAGCCAGGCGTTCCAATACTGGATGCGGTTCTCCTCATCGACGTGGAGGAAGCCCCACGGAAAAACGGACGGGAAGGGGATGGAGGCGAGGTTCACGGGGCGCCCCGGAGGATCACTTCGAGTTCCTGCGAGAGAGACCGGAGGTTGTTGTCCTCCAGGAGGAGGAGGAAGTAGCTCTGGACGTTGCTGTCGTTGATCGAAAGGGTGGAGCGGAGGACGAGGAGCTCCGAGCATTTCGTCGAGACGAGGTCGGAAATCAGTTCCCCGACGGCGGTGGCGCCGCAGAGGTCGAGCTTCGGGATGTCGTAGGAAACTGTCGCCTTGAAGTGGGTCGCGAGGGTGCCGACGATGCTCCCGATCATGATGTTGCCCAGCTCGATGATCGCGGCCTGGTCGGTCTCGTCGAAGGCGTCGCCGCTCTCGTCGGTCTTTTCCAGGAGGAGCTGCGCGATCCGCGTCGCCCCGGCCTTGCTCAGGACGACGACGGCCTGCCCGTGCATCCCGCCCTTCACCGCCTGGCTGACGCGGAGTGTGGGGCCGGCCTCGATGGAGAGGCAGACCGTCCGGTTCTGGACGGAGAAGACCTCCATCGAGGGGGCCGAGATCTTGACCTCCCGCTCGGCCAGGGCCGACATGGCCGCTGCGGCCCGGCCCAAGCCCATCGTCGCCAGCTCGATGAAGAGGTCGGCCAGTTCGGGGTTGAGCTGCAGGTCGGGCATGAAAAAAAGGCGGGTTTACAAGGAAAGCGCCTGAGCCAGCAGCGGCCCTTTTTCCTTCGTGAAGGGCTTCTCGATGAACGTGGCGCCGAGGGCGGCGCAGCGCTGCCGGGTCGAGGTCTGGACGTCGGAGGTGATGGCGATGATCGTCGTCGGGATGCCGGTCGCCCGGACCTTCTCGATCAGTTCGAGGCCCTGGATCTTCGGCATGACGATATCGACGGTCATCGCGTCGGGCTTCTCCTCGGTGAAACGCCCGAGGGCTTCCTCTCCGTCACCGAAGGGGATCAACGTCGCGTCGGGGACGATTTCGCGGAGGACGCTCATGATGGCCTTGCGGGAGAAGGAGGAGTCGTCGATGACAAAGATTTTCATAAAGAGGGAAGGTCGAGATCGTTCCCCCGGCTTCCGATTGTAAGGAAAGAAGCTCCCCGACTGCGTTTCAAAGAAATCAACGAATCCGCCCAGGGTCAAGGCTTGTTTTTTTGTAAAACATTCTGAAACCGCGCCTTGTCGGATGGGAAAAGGGGCTCTACACAATAAACCCTCCATGTCTGTCCGTCACGATGGCCGCTCTGCGGATGAGATCCGGCCCTACAGTTTTACCCCCGATTTTGCCCGGAACGCCACCGGGTCGGTCCTGGCCGTTTGCGGCCGGACGCAGGTGATCTGCGCCGCCACGATCCAGGAGGAGGTCCCCCGCTGGATGAAGGTGCAGGGCGTCACCGGCGGCTGGATCACGGCCGAATATTCGATGCTCCCCTACTCGACCCTCGACCGGAAGCCCCGGGACATCTCCAAGGGTCGCCTCGACGGGCGGAGTGTCGAGATCCAGCGCCTGATCGGTCGCGCCATGCGGGCCGTGGTCGATCTCGACAAGCTCGGTCAGCGGACGCTGACGATCGATTGCGACGTCCTCCGGGCCGATGGCGGTACCCGGACGACGGCGATTACCGGGGCCTACATCGCCGTGGCCCGAGCGATCCGCCGCCTCCAGTCGGAGGGGACCCTCAAGGAAACGGTGAACCCGATCAAGACGCAGGTCGCCGCCGTCAGCGTCGGCGTCGTCGGGGGGCGCGTTCTCGTCGACCTCGACTACGAGGAGGACCGCAGCGCCGCCGTCGATGCCAACGTGGTGATGACGTCGGAAGGGAAATTCGTCGAAATGCAGGCGGCGGGCGAGGAGAGTGTCTTTTCCCAGGAGGAACTGCTGGGCCTCGTCGATGGTGCCCGGAACGCCCTCGGCAAACTCTTCGAGTTGCAGCGGGAAGCCGTTCTCTACTAACTTAAGACTCAACTAGGAGCCGCCCCGTGCCTTTTGCCATTTCCCGCATCGAGGGCGAGAGCCGGATCGCCCCCACGGGTCCCGCCCTCATCCTGCTCCACAGCTGGGCCGACTTCGATCCGCAGAGCATTTCTCTGCTCGGCGGGCGCGTCGCCCGGTCCCTGTCCGGTCTGGGGAATCCCGCCCTTTCCGAGGCGCAGACCCTGATCCAGGAGGGGAATCTTCTCCTCCTCCGTGCCGACAACCGGGAAGAGTTCGGGCCCGGCATCGGGGCGCTGAACCCTCTCGTCGTCGCCCTTGCGGCGGGGCGGAAGGGGAAATCGTTCCCGATCTTCCCCGCCATCGCCGATCCCGAGACACGGACGCTCCACCTCGGCCCCGCCTTCGACTCGTGGGGCCTCGACCCCGACGCCCTCCGCCTCGCGGTCTATGACCTCAGTGCCGAGGTCTTCCGCCGCCGCCCCTCCCTGGGGCGCCACCTCGGTTACGCCTCCCTGCTGGGATTGAAGCGGGAATGGTTCCGCCCCGTCTTCATCGACGGGTTCCAGGACGGGCGGACCCTCAACGGCGGGATGCTCTTTGCCGCCGCCTGGGAACTCTCCGGGTGGCTGCGGCGGAACGTGCCGGAAAAGCGGATCGGCCTCGTCCTGCCGCCCGGCCTCGGCGCGGCGGTGGCCAACCTCGCCTGCCTGATCGCCGACAAGTCGCCCGTGAACCTGAACTTCACGGCGGGTCGCGCGGCGAACGAGGCCGCCCTCGCCAAGGGCGGGATCGCCACCGTCCTCAGTGCCGAGGCGATGAAGGCCAAGGCGAAGGATTTCCCCTGGCCCGAGGCCCCGCGTTCCTTGAACCCGAATCAGGCCCACGTGAGCGGCACAGTCGACCTCCGCGTCCTCCTCACGAGCCTGCCGAAGTGGCGCATCGTCCTCCGCCACCTCGTCGGCACGATCCTGCCCGCCCCGGTCCTCCGCCTCCTGGCCCGGATTCCGAAGGAAGGCGGGGACGTCGAGGCGGCGCTCCTCTTCACCAGCGGTTCCGCCGGGGAGCCGAAGGGCGTCGTCCTCACGCACCGGAACATCCTGGGGAACACGGCCCAGACCGACGCCGTCCTGGCGCGCGTCCCGATCCGCAACCTGCTTGCCTGCCTTCCCATCTTCCACAGTTTCGGCTGCACCGTCACCTTCTGGTGGCCGATTCTGGGCGGGCCGCAGGGGGTCTCCCACGTCAGTCCGATGGAGACGACGAAGCTCTCCGAGCTGATTGAGAAGTATCAGGTCGGCCTCCTCCTCAACACGCCGACGTTCCTCCGCTCCTTCCTGCGGCGGGCGACGGTGGAGTCGCTCTCCTCCCTGAAGCTCGTCGTCACCGGGGCGGAGAAGCTGCCGCCCGCGCTCCGTGCCGACTTCGAGGCGAAGTTCGGCATCCCCGTCTGCGAGGGCTACGGCATGACCGAGGCGACTCCGGTCGTCGCAGTGAACCTCGTCGATTTCCGCAAGACGCCGTCGGAGCCCGGCTACGAGGAGCCCCGCCGCCACGGCAGCGTCGGCCGCCTTATCCCCGGGATGAGCGTCCGCATCCGCCATCCCGAGACCGGGGCCGACCAGCCCCCGAATGAAACCGGCATGATCTGGCTGCGCGGAGTGAACATCTTTCCCGGCTACCTCAACGATCCCCACCTCACCGCGCAGGTCCTCCGTCACGGCTGGTACCAGACGGGCGACCTGGGGCGGTTGGACGCCGACGGGTTCCTCTTCATCGAGGGGCGGCTCTCCCGCTTCTCGAAGCTGGGCGGGGAGATGGTCCCCCACGGGACGATCGAGGAGAAGATCGTCGAGCTCTTCCCGGAACTCTTTTCCGAGGAGGCCGTCGAGGCGGGCCAGGTTCCCGTCGTCGTCGGCGTTGAAAGGAAGGAGCATGGGGAGGAACTCGTCCTCCTCACCCCGGTGCCGATCGAGTGGGGCGCTCTCCATTCCCGCCTCCACAGTGCGGGCCTGCCGAATCTTTGGGTTCCCCGCCGGATCATCGTCGTCGCGGAAATTCCCCGCCTGGGAACGGGCAAGGTCGATCTCAAGGCCTGCGCCGGGTTGGCGCAGGGATAGGGGGGCGGCCCTTTCGGCTTCGGTTCCGAAGCTTCCCCTATGTGATTCCTCCCATAGAGGTTAGATGCAGCGGAGTAAAACTCTCCTTGGGAGAATGGCCTTTAGCTGTGGATGCCCTCTCCCGTTGGCATACGCTGACGGGGAGGTTCAAGGAGACTGCCTGCGCGATAGCTCAATCCACCCAAAGGGGAAACTAACTGGCAGGGCCGGGAGGCAACCGAACGCCCCTTTG
>CAISZB010000386.1 GCA_903889845.1 uncultured Verrucomicrobium sp.
ACAGGGAAGCGAAGCGATTCTACCCGGTCCCGAAGGGCCGCACCCACCCGCCGCCCCCCCTACCCCAACCACCCCTGCGCCACCGCCCACTCAATCTGCCGCTTCATCTCCTCCCACAGCCCCGGGAACGCGCGCCCGATCTTCTCGTTCCGCTCCAGCACCTGCGCCTTCGTCACGCCGTGCTCCCGCCAGGTGAGACCGTCGGTGTGGAGGTTCTGGAGGAGGGCGGCGAGGCGGTCGAGGGCCTGGGCGGCCTGGGAGTCGAAGGTCTCCCCGGCCTCGAACTCATCCCAATACGCGCGCAGCTCCGCCGCCTGGTCGGGCGGGAGGAGGGGGAAGAGGCGGGCGGCGGCGGCCTGCTCCCGCGCGGCCTTCGAGGCGTTCCCCTCCGCGTCGTAGATGAAGGTGTCCCCGGCGTCGATCTCGATGATGTCGTGGACCAATACCATCTTCAGCACCTTCGGCAGATCGAGAGGGGCCGAGGCGTGCCTTTCGAGGACGAGGGCGAGCATGGCGAGGTGCCACGAGTGCTCCGCCGAGTTTTCTTTCCGCCGCGGCTCGGGGCCGCCGACGAAGCTTTGGCGCAGGATGCTCTTCAATTTGTCGATCTCGGCGAGGAAGGCGAGCTGGCGGGCGAGGGCGGGATCGCCGGCGGAAAACGCGGGGGAGGGCATTCCGTCATGGTGCCGGAGAACGCGGCCTTGTGTCATCTCTCCCGTCGCTCTACAAAAAAACATCTGTGAGTGACGCCGCCGCTTCCGTTCCCGCCGCCGCTGCCGCCGCGGGGGCGCTCCTCCCCGCGCGGGAGACCTTCGGCGACCTCTGGGTCCATGCGGGGCCGACGGCGTGGCTCTGCCTCCTCATGCTGGCGGCGACGACGGCGCTGGCCGTCGAGTGCGCGCTCCGCTTCCGGTTCCGCGCCCTCGTCCCGGACGAGGAACGGATTCACCTCCGCGCCCTCCTCGCGGCGGGGTGCGACGGGGAGGCCCTCGACTACTGCCGCGGGCGGCTCTCCTTCCTTTGCGCCGTTACGGAGGCGGCGCTGGGCCTCCGCTTCTCCAGCGTGGAACCTGGCGCACAGGCGGAGCGGCTTGCGGAATCGTGTCGCCGCCAGGCCGCGCTGGTCCGGCGGCCTCTCCTCGTCTTCTCCCTCGTCGGCGTCCTGGCGCCGCTCGTCGGCCTCACGGGTTCCGTCGTCGGGATCGCGCGGGCCTTCTCCGGCTTCGCCGGGGCGGGGCGGGAGGACTCCCTCGTCCCCCTGGCCGGGGCGATCGGGCCGGTGCTGACATCGACGGCGTGCGGCCTGATCGCCGCGATCCCGGCCTTCGTCGCCTACTTCCTCTTCCGCTCCCGCGCCGACTTGGCGCTGATGGAGGCGGAGAGCGCGGCCTTCGAGCTCTTTCCCGGCATGCCCCGCCGGCCGCGTTCTCGGTCTCAGCGGAGCCGCCGCGACGAAGATCGCGACTTCGGCCTGCAAATTGCTCCCCTCATTGACCTGCTCTTCGTTCTTTTACTTTTTTTCATGGTGATCGCGGCGGGTCGTGGCGCCGAATCGGAGTTGCCTCTGCGCCTTGCGACGCTCTCGCCCGCAACCGCCGCGGCAAAAACGAAGCCGCCCGAGGCCGCCTTGCCGCTCCGCATCGAGATCGATGCGGCGGGGCAGGTGTTCTTCAACCGGGTGCCGATCGACGGTCCGGCCGATCCGCTGTTGCCCGGCTTGCGCGCGCGGTTGGCCGAGGCGGTCGGGAAGAAAATCGACGTCCCGGTCCTGGTGCTCCCCAGCCCGAAAGCCAAGCAAAATCGGGTCATCGCGGTCCTCCAAGCGTGCCAAATATGTGGGGTGCGGCATATTTCCTTTGGCGAACCAGTACAATAGAATTGTGAACAACAGACGGGCGAAATGAACAGGCATCGCCCCTCAATTTCTCAGCTTTTGCGACTACTGCCCCACGCGAGAGATGAATTTGATAAAATAATTCTTGCCTATTTTATTCTCTTTTTCTTATATACCTACCCATGGCTACCAAACCTGCTGTGAAGAAGACTGTTGCGAAGAAACCCGTCAAGAAGACCGCCCCTAAGAAGGTTGTCAAGAAGGCCGCCCCTAAGAAGGCCCCTGCCAAGAAGAAGGCTCCCGCCAAGAAGAAGTAGTTTTCCTCTTTTTCACTTCAGGACTCGTCCCCGGTTCGACTGGGGCGGGTCTCGAAGAGAAAGAGTGAAAGTGGCTTTTTTAGGGATTGCCGGGGAAAATAGGGATTGCGTGTTTTGCGATCTTTCTTTTGATTTCAATTAGAAAGGCGGCGAATACGGCTTCCCTCCTCCTTCTCAAGGAAAACTTGAGGGGAAGGAAATAGGCGCTTTGGGGGTTCCATTGGTTTTCCAATGATCTTCCGAAGGGTTTCTTTCGACTCTTTTTTTGTCTTTTTAAAAGATGATAGAGAGTTGAGATAACGTCTTCTGTTGTTACTTGCGCTGAGTGCGCGGGAGTTTCGGGTGCGATAAGGTGCGCGGGGTGGGCTCTTCCGAGTCTTTCCTGGTGCGTCCAGTTCGCTGGCCGAGATGTCCTTGGCGTTCGGTTTCGGATCACCTGCCTCGCGGGTTCCCTTGTTCGTCTTTGCCTTTGCTTCCGCCTTTCGGTGGTGGCGTGGGAAGGGCATTGCTTTGCCTCGTGGTGCGCTCCGGGCTTTGTTGGAAAGCCTTTTAGGGGCAGCGCGACCCGCCGGGAATTGCTAACGCGACCTCGGAGACCACTTCCTCCCAGGCCCCGTCCCGGGGCTGGCGGAAAAGGCGGGCCGTCGGGTACCAGGGCGAATCGGATCGCCCCCGCAGCCAGCGCCAATCGGGAGCATGCGGCAGCAGCACCCAGACCGGCAGCCCCAACGCCCCCGCCAGGTGGGCCGCCGCCGTATCGACGGCGATCACCAGGTCCATCTCCCGGAGGCGGAGGGCCGTGTCGTAAAAATCGGCGACCCCCGCCAGGCCGTCCTC
>CAISZB010000387.1 GCA_903889845.1 uncultured Verrucomicrobium sp.
ACCTCGGCCATGCTGGCGAAGTCGTCCTGCCCCTCGACGCTCTGGATGCGGTAGCGGCGGTAGAGGGAGCGGTCGGGCTTGCCCTCGCGGAAGGTGACCATGGAGGCGACCTTGTGGGTGGTGGAGATGTTCGAGATGTCGAAGCATTCCATGAGGCGGGGCGGCCCGGGGAGGGCGAGGGCCTTCGCCAGCTCCTCCATGTCCCGCTGGGGGATGACGGTCGTCTCGAAGGGGCGGAGGAAGCGCTTCGTGGGGGCGGTGGTCTTGCGGAGGTCGTCGAGGAGGTTGCGGAGGCGGGCGGCTTTTTCGAAGTCGAGCCGCTCGGCGGCGGATTGCATCTCGGCCTCCAATTTCCCGAGCATTTCGGCGGAGCGGCCCTGGAGGAATTCGCATGCCTGGTGGACGGTTTCCAGGTAGGCCTCGGGGGTGATCTTCCCGATACAGGGGGCGGAGCAGTTCCGGATGACGTCGTCGAGGCAGTGCTTGTGGTCGAGTTCCCCCGGAATCCGCGGGGAGCAGGTGCGGAGGTGGAATTGCCGCTGGATGAGGTTCATCGAGGCGCGCAGGGAGCCGGAGTGGGCGAAGGGGCCGAAGTAGCGGCAGCCGTCCTCTTTTCGCGTCCGTGTGAGGTGGAAGCGGGGGAAAGGCTCGGAGAGGTTGATCTTCACGAGGAGGAAGTGCTTGTCGTCCCGGAAGCTGACGTTGTAGCGGGGGCGGTATTCCTTGATCAGTTTTCCTTCGAGGAGGAGGGCCTCGGGCTCCGACTTGACGACGTGGAACTGGAGGCCCCGGATGGCGTCGACGAGGGCGCGGGTCTTCGGATCGGCCAGGGTCCGGCGGGAGGGGTGGAAGTATTGCCCGACGCGCCGGTGAAGATCGCGCGCCTTGCCGACGTAGATGACGCGGTCGAGGCGGTCCTTGAAGAGGTAGACGCCGGGCCGGTGCGGGAGGTTCCGCACGGTCTCGGCGAGGAGGCTTTTCGGGTCCAGTTCTTCCGGTTCGGGCTCGGGCATGGGACCGGAAAGGTAGCTTAAAACGGGAGGGACCGCCAATCCCGTGTCACGGCCCCTAGGACTTGGAAGTGTCCTTGGCAGGAGTGGGAGCCAGGTGGGTCTGGATCAAGGTGAGGAGCTGGTGGACGTGGAACGGCTTGCTGATGGTGGCGCGGGCACCGAGGGTGGCGGCGGCGTAGAGGAGATCGTGCGGTCCACTGCGTCCGCCGCCCGACATGGCAATGATCGGGAGGGAGGGGAAGGCCTTGTGGACTTCGATGATGGTCTCGATTCCTTCCTTATTGGGCATGATGAGGTCGGTCAGAACGAGGTCGATGGGCTGCTCCTGGCAGAGGCGGAGGGCCTGGCTGCCGTCGGGAACATCGACGACCTCGTGCCCCTTCTCCTCTAAAATACGGATGAGGATGGTGCGAAAGGGGGCTTCGTCTTCGATGATTAGGATTTTGGCCATGGAACGATTTTATGAGCGATGGATGTGGAACCTTTTTTCTCTCTTTATGGGATCGTTTATGGGATCGTGAGGCTCCGGTGCTTCGGAATGAGCTTGTTCCAGAAGCGGCGATAAAAAAAGAGTAATTACGCCTAGATTTCTATTATTTTAAATACTGTTTAATGATTTTTCCAGCGTTCCTGTGCAGAAATAGGCTTTTCCCATTCGTGCAGAGGGGTTTGTCGTTGAAGCTCGTCAAGTTGACGCACGATTTCTTGTTTGAAGGCTTGGGAGAGGGCTCTCGGGTCTTCTTCCGAGGACGGAAGCATGGGGCGTCCGTAGCGGACGAAGAGGCGCGGGCGACGGAAGAGGCTGCGCCATTGATAGAGTTGGTCGGGGCCGATGAGGAGGGTGGGAATGATCGGTACCTGGGCATTGCGGGCGAGGGTGAGGGAGCCTTCCTTGATCGGGCCGCCGTTGAGGACGGAGGTGGGGCCGTGACGGATGCCGCCTTCGATGAAGATGCCGACGCAGCGGCCCCTCTTTAGGCGGTCGAGGCAGACCTTGATCGAGGCCGTGTCGCGCCGGTTGCGGTCGAAGGGGAAGGCGTTGTTGGCGGTGAAGAACCAGGCGACGAAGGGGTGGGCGAAGAACTCGGCCGAGGAGAGGAAGTCGATGGGGCGGCCGGTGGCGGCGGTGAGGACGGGGGGATCGAAGTGGCTGACGTGGTTCGAGGCGAGGATGAAGGGGCCTTTCCGGGGGAGGTTTTCCCGTCCGGAGACGCGGAGAGAGACGAAGATCAGCGCCAGGACCCGGACGCAGCCCTGGCAGAGGCGGTAGAAGAGATCGGACATGGGTGAGGGGCTGTTTTAATTCAGGCGACGGCTGAAGTCGATTGGGGACTTGGGGGGCGCGAGGTTATGGGTACGGCCCTTCGCCCCCCCTCAAAACACCGCGTCATTCACCCACTTCGCCTTAGCCTTAGCCGCTCCCTCGCTGTAAGGGTACGCACCGAGCAATTCCTTCAGCGCCTTCCGCGCAGTCTCCTTGTCCCCCTGCGCCATCGCGAGGTCAGCCGCGCGGAAGAGGAGGTCGCTCCGGGCGGAGGCGGCGGCGATGGCGGGGAGGACGCGCTCGATCCACAGGGCGGCGGCGGCGGTTTCCCCGCGCTCCTGCCAGAGCCGGGCGCGGACCTGGGCGCAGTCGGGGGCGAGCTTCTCGACCGGCGCGGCGAATTCGATCTCGGCGAGCTGCTTTTCGGCGGCGTCGTAGTCCTTTTTATCGAGGAAGGCCTTCGCCTGCTCGACCTTCGCCGTCCGCCGGATCGAACTCCGCGCATCGACGTCGGGCGTCCCGGCCCCCGCGTCGCTGAGAGCGGCGTAGCGTTTCCGCGCCCCGTCGACGTCGCCGGTCGCCAGGGCCAGGTCGC
>CAISZB010000388.1 GCA_903889845.1 uncultured Verrucomicrobium sp.
CCTCCGAGCCGACGAGCGTCAACAGGATGTCGAGGTCGTGGATCATCAAGTCGAGCACGACGCCGATGTGGCTCATGCGCGGGTCGTAGGGGCCGAGGCGCTCGACGGTGATATAGCGCGGATCCCTGATATGCTTGACGGCCTCCAGCACCGCGGGGTTGAAGCGCTCGATGTGGCCGACCTGGAGCACGAGGTTCTTCTGCTCGGACAGCGCCAGCAGCTCGCGCGCCTCTTCCACGGACGAGGCGATCGGCTTCTCGATGAGGAGGTGTTTTCCGGCGGCGAGGGCCGCCATGCCGACTTCGAAGTGGGTCGACGTCGGGGAGGCGATGGTGAGGGCCTCGACCTCCTCCAGCAATGCCCCGAGGGTCGGGAAGGCCTTCACGCCGTATTGCCCGGCGATCTTCTTGGCCGTGGCGGTGTCGGCGTCGTAGAGGCCGACGAGCTCGGCGCGCTGGCTCTTGGAATAGATCCGGGCGTGTTCCTTGCCGATGTGACCGACCCCGACGACCCCAACGCGTACTTTGCTCATCTTCTTTGGCTGCAAAAACTGCAATTCTATCCGCCGGTTGTTCCTGTGACGCTGGCCCTCCGGAGAGACGGGTCCGGTTACCGTACCGGAATCATTCCGGCAGCGGAAGCCCGATTAACGTAATTTTCCGTTCCCCGGCCAGGGCGAGTACCCGGTCCCGGTCCAGGAGGAGGGTCCGCCCCGCCTCGCAACCGATCACGGCGATCCCCGATGCCGACGCCCCCTCCAGCGTGCGGGGGCCGATCACCGGAACATCGAAGCGGAAATCCTGGTTCGGTTTACTGACTTTGACAAGTGTCGAACCGCCGCGGCCCAGTTCCCCTCCCCGCTGGAGCGCCGCGTCGGTCCCCTCGAAGGCCTCCACCGCCAGGACCGTCCCCCGTTTCACGACGACCGACTGTCCGACGTCGAGCCGGGCCATCTCCTTCGCGATCCGGAAGCCGAAGGCGGCGTCCTCCAACTGGGACCGCTTCAACTTCGGCCCCGCGATGGGACCGGCGGGGGCCAGGCACTCCTCCAGGAAGGTCGTTGCCGGAAGGAGCTCGGTCCCGGCCTTCGCCAATTCGTCGGCGACGGCGCCGAAGATCGTCTCCGCATTCCGTTCCCGGAGCTTCGCCAGAAGCAGGAAGGCTTTCAGGTCGGGCTTCAGGTCGAAGAGTCGGCCGGGGGTGATCTGCCCCGCCATGACCGCCTGCCGGACGCCGTGCTTCCTGAAGAACGAGATCAACGCGCCGAGCTGCCCGACCCGGAGCGTCTCCACTTCGTCGGCCAGGTCGCGCAGGGCGGGGTCGGTCTCCGCGTCGAAGGCGATGAGGGAGAGCCGCTTCACCCCTGCGGCGCGGGCCGCCCGGGCCAGGAGGACGGGATAGATCCCCTTCCCCGCGATGAGGCCGAGGTGGGCGATGGAAGGGGCTGCGGACATCTTTTTACGTATCTGGAAACAAAACGGGCCTTGACCCTCTTACTCGAATTGCTAGGTTACTTGTCTTTTGGTTTATTAAGCGGTTGTCGGAGGAGGTGGAAACTTTCGCTAGTTTCCACTTTTTTGTCTCCGGCGATCAAACAGAAGGAGACAACCATGAGTCAAGAAATCGTTGCGATCATGGAGTACATGGAGAAGGAAAAAGGGATCAAGCGGGATATTCTCATCGAAGCGATGCAGAATGCCCTGCTGGCCTCCTCGCGGAAAAGCTTCGGCCCCGCCAAGGATCTCCGCGTCGAAATCGACCCGAAGAGCGGCAAGATCCGCGCCTTCGCCAAACTTGAGGTCGTCGAGAAGGTCACCGTTGCCCACGACCAGATCTCCCTCTTCCGCGCCCGGGACATCAAGCCCGACGTCCAGCTCGGCGAATCGGTCGACATGGAGGTGACGCCGAAGGAATTCGGCCGCATCGCCGCCCAGGTCTTCAAGCAGACGATCAACCAGACCCTCCGCGGCATCGAGCGGAAGATGATCTTCTCCGAGTTCAAGGACCGCGCCGGTTCCATCGTCACCGGGACCATCCGCCGCTTCGAACGTTCCGACATCATCGTCGATCTCGGCAAGTTCGAGGCGATCATGCCCTCCCGCGAACGCGTCCCGACGGAGGAATACAACCCCGGCGAGCGGATCCGCGCCTACGTCGTCGCCGTCGATGACGGCCTCCGCGGGCCGGAGATCATCGTCAGCCGCAGCCACCCGAACTTCGTCCGCCGCCTCCTGGAGCTGGAAGTCAACGAAATCAACGACAAGACCGTCGAGATCAAGGCGATGGCCCGCGAGGCCGGTTACCGCACGAAGATCGCCGTCTTTTCCGCCAACGACAAGATCGACCCCGTCGGCGCCTGCGTCGGCATCCGGGGCGCCCGAGTCAAGAACATCGTCCGCGAGCTGAACAACGAG
>CAISZB010000389.1 GCA_903889845.1 uncultured Verrucomicrobium sp.
CCTTCTGCGGCACGCAACCGCCGACGTAGCCTTTCCCCGCCCCGCGCGCCGTCACCGGGACGCCCCGGCGATGGGCGAAGGCGAGGAGCTTCGACACCTCCCGTGTCGAGCGCGGAAAGACGACCGCCTCCGGCGTCCGGGCCGCAAACCAGGCGTCCCCGGCGTGGGCCGCCAATACCTCGGGATCAAGAGAAACCCTCCCGGCAGGCAGGCAGCGGAGCAGGTCGGTCGTCCAGCGGGCAGTCTTGGCTTTCATGGAGACCGGAAGCGTAGGGTGAATCCACGGGCAGGACAAGACTGGGCGGCAGGGGAGATGGGGCGCAAGGGGACCGCTTCGCTTCGCTGGCGGGGAGGGTTCGCGAAGTAGTAGGTGATGCCCTTCGGGACCGGGTACAATCGCTTCGCTTCCCTGTACAGGTGGAGGCGACCCGCGCGTTTGAACGAATGGAGGGCCTGCAGACCTGTCCGATAAAGTATTTGTAAGATACTTATGTCTAGCATCTTGTGTTGCTCAAAATAACGGTTTTGTGGGGTTCAAAAACAAGGGAAAAAGGCCGTTTCGCCTTGTTTTTTGTCATAGCCTGTCATAAGCTTTAGCCATGTCCAAAAAGCGTAAGCCCATCGTGGTTCGCAACGGGCTGGCGGTGGTCAAAATCTACGACACCGGCCACTGCGTCACCCTTTGTTGGCGAGACAAGAGGGTCCGGTACCGAAAGGTATTCGCCAAGTCGAAGCTGGAGGAGGCCAAGCAGGAAGCCACCCGGATTGTGGCTATGCTGGCGGGAAGCACCGCCCATCTCGCCCAGGTCTCCGCCGACCACCTCCGTTACCTGACCCATTGCGAGACGCTAGCCAAGCAGGCGGGCATTCCCCTGCTCCAAGCTGTCGAAAGCGGTATTGCCGTCCACAAGGCGAACGCCGCCCTCACACCCGCCAAGCCCTCCGACCTCGCCGAGCAAATGCTCAAGGAGAAGGAACAAGACGGAGCCAGCCAAGTCTACCTCAAGCCGCTCAAGTTCATTCTTCGCTCCTTCAGCGACGCCTTCGACTCCCCGATCCACGAAATCGACAGCACGGCTATCGAGGGCTGGCTGCGGAGTCGGGAGGACATCGGCCCCCGTCGCCGGAAGAACATCCTCAAAGCGGTTCGCCTCCTCTTCACCTTCGCCCGAACCAAGGGAGCCCTCTTCCCTGAAAAAATGACCGCCGCCGAACGGGTACCGCTTCCGAAAGTCACTGCGACCCATGCGGTCGAAATCTTCACAGTCGAAGAAATGACGACGCTGCTGCGGAATGCCCCAGACCCACTCCGGCCCGTTCTGATCTTTGGAGCCTTCTGCGGCATCCGCACTCACGGCGAAATGGAGCGGCTACACTGGGAGAATGTCCTCGACGACAAGGTGGTCGTTGCCGAGCAGAAGCTTCGCGGCGCGGGGCGGCGTTATACCCCCCTGCCGCTCAATGCAAAAATCTGGCTGGGGCGCTGCAAATACCGCCAGGGTCGGATCTGGCCTCGTGGCCAGATCGCCGAGCACATGGCCCGCCTCTCGGAGGAGACGAAGATCGAATGGAAGCACAACGGTCTGCGCCACTCGTTCATCAGCTATCGGGTCGCCGACATCCAAAACGTCCCCCAGGTGGCGCTGGAAGCGGGTAACTCGGTTCAGATGATCCACAGACATTACCGGGAATTGGTGACGCAGGAGCAGGCGAAGCAGTGGTTCAATATCTTGCCCAAGGACCTGACCAAGGAAGAATTGGCGATGCTGAATCCCCCGGCCCCAGCCAAGAAAAAGCAAACGGCGGAGAAAAAATAGGTTTTCCCAGCCAATTTTCGCCGAACGCCAAAAAAAACTTACGCCGGACGGGATGGTCGCGGTAGTTTGGGTCCTCACCCGTAGTTAGGGCATGACCTTCGAAAACCAAAGACCGCTGACCAGTCTGCAAATTCCCGATTCCCTCTGGGAGGTTATCCTCCATCAGGCGGAGTATTTTGACGAACACGCCCACCCCGGAAAGGGAGACGAGTTCACGGAGGAACTGCTAACCGCTTTCGAGAAGATCAAGGACACGCCCGAAACATGGCGACGTATGGAACCCGGCAGCCCGGAACGGCGCTATGGCCCCACCAAGACATTCGACTACGTGATCGTCTACGAAATTTACGAAGATCGAAGCGGGGGCGTCGTGGACATCTACCACCCGCGCCAAGTCGAGGACTAGGACCGACGGCGGCGATTGCGCAGCTTGGTGATCAGCTCATCGCTGCTGATCGAGCGTCCCTGCCGGATCTCCTCGGAACGACGACGGCGTTCCGCCGCCGTAGCGGGTTGATCGGCAATAATGGCTTTAGTTTCGGCCATAACTGTACAATGAAACCGTATTTTGGTTTTGCAAGGACATTCCGGCCTACGCCTTTTCCTTCTCGGCCTTCGTCGCTGCCTGCTTCTTCTTTTCGAGCAAGGCCAGGATTTCGGGCGTGGCACGGACGAAGGGCTGTTTGACCTGCTTCGCTCTCTCCTCGGCCTTCGTCACCCACTCTTGGGCTAGACGGTAGTCCCGCTTCACCTTTTCCACCTTGGCCGGGTTCCTGAAAGGCGGGTTGGGCTCCGCATCGGCCAATTCCAGGCGGTAATGTCCCGCTTCGCGCTTCAGCCCCACGGCGTATTCCTCCATCAGCAAAGGCGTCACCGGAGATCCCTCCGGGGTGGCTACCAGCTCCATCATACCTCGGACACATTCCCGGATCACGGTAGTACGGTCGTATCCGATGATCTCGCTGAGTTGATCCAACTCAGCGCCGAGTTCCCGGACGATCTCCTCCAGTTCGAGCCCCTGACGGAGCAGCCGAAGCAGCCCCTCGGTGTTTTCCAGTTTCCGCTTCTTCAACTGATTCCACACGGGGATCGGGCATCGGAAATTGATCGGGCGCGTTTTCATGGAGACATCTTTGATATCCGTCTTCCCGGAAAGAGTCACCTTAACTTTCGGGAGTGGAAATGCAATGCGCGACGCATTACAAATGCATTACGACAATTGGATTGTTTAACGGAGCCCCCGTTTTACGATCCCAACCACGATGAACCGGGACCCCTTTGCTTCCCTGCGACGACAGGAAAAGTTCGACCAACAGGTCGTATTCCGTTCGCCAAGCTCGGTGAAAGCCGAGTTCGAGGGCATTTGCCGCAAGCACCGACTGGCCCCTGGCTCTGTCCACCGTTGCCTTTTGGAACGGTTCAACGAGCAATACCGGGAAGAAGGACCGAATGGCCTTTTACGCCTCCTCCTTCCTTCCGGCAAGCGGAGGGGCAAATGAAGTCTTCCTTTTTGGAACCCTGGTCGCCGGAGTCAGGCATTGCCGTCGGGAAGGAACTGCGCCGCGCCGGAGCGACGATGCTGATCACCGACGCGGCGGCCCGCCTGGGGATGCCGGTGTCGGTGGCGGAACGGGTTCTCACGATTCTGCCCCTTCCCGGTCGCAAACGGATCGCCACGGTCCAGCTTCAGGCGTTCGAGGAATGGCTCGCCATCGCCGGTTCCTGCCGCCCCTGGTTCGGATCGGTGCTGACGGACGGGAAGACGGTGATCACGGGCGGGGAGTTCGTCGATGAGGAAGACGAGAAGAAATGAAAATCCTCGTCCCTGTCACCGTGGAGATCCCAGTTGGAGTCCTCCTCTACTTCGCGGGCCTTGCCGACAAAAGCCACCTCCCCCCCAAGAAGGCCATGTCCGCCGTTCTGACCGGCTTTGTCGAAATCCAAGGCGAGGCCCTTCTCGAAAAGCTCAAGCAGCCCCCTTTCATCGACCTCGATACCACTCCACTCCCTCACCAAAACAACTGACCATGACCACCGCCATTGCTCCCCGCCCGGCCAAACGGGCCATCAAAGACTTTCTCCTCGGCGACGAATTCAAACGCCAAGTCTCGCTCGCGCTTCCCCGGCACCTCACCCCGGACCGATTCATCCGCACCGCCCTGACGGCGATGAACCGGAATCCGAAGCTCGCCCAATGCATCCCGGAGAGCTTCTTCCAGTGCCTCCTTGACCTTTCGGCCTTGGGCCTGGAGGCCGATGGCCGACGCGCCCACCTGATTCCCTTCGAGGACCGGAAGCGGGGCGTCGTCGTCTGCACTCTGATCGTCGATTATAAGGGATTGGCCGAGCTGACTCCCAGACGATCACGCTCCAGTTCTGCAAGGGCGGCTCGATTGTCGATCTGCCCGATCCCGCCTCGACGGGGATCTTCGGCATCAAGCGGGCGGGCGACTATGACGGGGACTACCTCGTTTCGGCCCTCTCTTGGACGAAGAGCGGGGCCGGGGTGAATGCGGTGTACTCCTTCGCTCCGTCGTTCAATACGACGGAGCTGAACGCCTTCATCGACAACGCGGGGAATCCCTCGGCCTCGGTGACGTGCATGGGGGAGATCCAGTGGACGACGACGGCGGGGCTGGTCACGTCGTCCAATACGTTCAGTGCGGTCGTCTCGAACGATGTGATCAAAGGTGCCGAAGGCGTGCCGACGAGCGGTGTCCCTGCCTATCCAGCTCCGGGCGTCTTAGTGACTTCGACGCTGGGTGGGGTCATTCCGCTGGCGACGGGCGTTCAAGACTATGCGGTCGATATCACGGCCCACAACCTCTCCGCTGCGCCGTCCCTCGTCCTGCTCCAGCACATCCTCCATGCGGCGGCTGATCCCGCGCTTCAACCCCTTTACGTCGCCTCGCTGACCACGGCGACGAATCTCGCCCTCCACGTCGCCCAAGACCCTGCCGACGACAACCAGAAGGTCGCCTAC
>CAISZB010000390.1 GCA_903889845.1 uncultured Verrucomicrobium sp.
TCAAACGCGCGGGTCGCCTCCACCTGTACAGGGAAGCGAAGCGATTGTACCCGGTCCCGAAGGGCAGCCACCTCCCCTCCCCCTGCGGCAAAAAAGGCGTTCACAACAAAAGCCGCGCTAGAAAAACCAACCGAAGGTAAGCCAAAGCTTTCAAAACGGGGGTATGTTCCCATCCTCCCCATGAAAATATCCGTCCCCCGCGAGACTCATCCGGGCGAATGCCGCGCGCCCCTGACGCCGGAAAGCGCCGCCAAACTCGTCAAACTGGGGGCCGAACTCGAAGTCGAGGCCGGCCTCGGCCTCGCCGCCGGATACTCCGACGAAGCCTACGCCAAGGCCGGGGCGATCCTGACGACCGACCGCCAGACCCTCCTCCGCGGCGGCGAGATCGTCCTCCGCCTCCGCAAGCCTCCCATCGACGAGATTCCCCTCCTCCGCCCCGGCTCGATCCACGCGAGCCTCCTCGACCCCTTCCAGGAAAAGGACCTCATCGCGAAGCTGGCCGAGCGCGACATCAGCGCGATCAGCATGGAACTGGTCCCCCGGACGACGCGGGCGCAGAAGATGGACGTCCTCTCCTCCCAGGCGAACCTCGCCGGCTACGTCGCCGTGATCCTGGCCGCCGACCACGCGAACAAGATTTTCCCCATGATGACCACCGCAGCGGGGACGATCCTCCCGGCGAAGGTCTTCATCATCGGCGCGGGCGTCGCCGGCCTCCAGGCCATCGCGACCGCGAAGCGCCTCGGCGGGAAGGTCACCGCCTACGACACGCGCCCCGTCGTCGAGGAGCAGGTGAAGTCCCTCGGCGCCCAGTTCCTGAAGATCGACCTCGGCGAGACCGGCCAGACGAAGGACGGTTACGCGAAGGCGCTGACGGAGGAGCAGCTCGGCCTCCAGCGCGAGGCGATGCGGAAGATTTGCGCCGAGTCGGACATCGTCATCTCCTGCGCCCAGGTCTTCGGCCGCCGCGCGCCGGTCCTGGTCACCGCCGCGATGCTCGACGCCATGCGGCCCGGCAGCGTCGTCGTCGACCTCGCCGTGGAGAGCGGCGGCAACGTCGAGGGGGTCGTCCCCGACGCCGTCAGCGACCGCCGCGGCGTGAAGATCGTCGGCCACGGGAACCTCGCGGGCCGCGTCCCGCTCCATGCCAGCCAGGTCTACGGCGGCAACCTCGTCGCCCTCGTCACCGAGTTCTGGGACAAGAAGACGAACGCCTTCGTCCTCAACCTAGAAGACGAGATCATCAAGGGCTGCCTGGTCACCCACGGCGGCAAGGTGGTGAACGAGAAGCTTCTCAACAAATAACCAAGGAAGACCCTTTATGACTCCCGACAGCGTCCAATCCTACATCGAGATCCTGGTTCTCTTCATCTTCGTCCTCGCGGTCTTCGTCGGCTTCGAGGTCATCTCGAAGGTTCCCTCGATGCTCCACACCCCGCTCATGTCCGGGACGAACGCCATCCACGGCATCATCCTCTTCGGCGGCATCCTCGTCCTGGCCGATGCGGAGGGGATCGTCGCCCAGGCCCTCGGCTTCGTCGCCGTCATCTTCGGTGCCGCCAACGTCTTCGGCGGCTTCATGGTCACCGACCGCATGCTCCAAATGTTCAAAAAGAAAAAATGAATGCCTCCCTCGCGCTCCTCTTCATCGGCGTCTCCGTCCTTTTCATCATCGGCATCAAGCTGCTGAGCTCGCCGAAGACGGCGCGGCGCGGCAACCTGGTCGCCGCCGCGGGCATGACCGTCGCCCTCCTCCTGCTCACGAACCGGGACGGCGCCCTCATCTGGTGCCACGGTTGGGCGGAGCATCCGCTCAACTACGTCCTCATCGTCCTGGGCATCCTCATCGGCCTCGGGATCGGGGCCTTCGGCGCCTACTCGGTGAAGATGACGGCGATGCCGCAGATGGTCGCCCTCTTCAACGGCCTGGGCGGCGGTGCGGCGGCCCTCGTCGCGGGGCTGGAGTTCGTTCATTCCGGCAGCGAGCTGACGGCCTTCCTGGCCGCCTCGATGCTCTTCGCCACGCTGATCGGGTCGCTCTCCTTCTCCGGCAGCATCATCGCCTACCTGAAGCTGGAGGGGAAGTTCGAGAAGCCCCACACCTTCCCCGGCCAGAATATCCTCAACGGATTGATCCTCCTGGCGATCCTGGGCCTGTGCGGCGGCCTCACCGTCCACGTCTTCGGTTATGTGGCCCTTCCCGCGTTCCTCGTCCTCGCGGTCCTCGCCCTCTTCTTCGGCGTCGCGATGGTCATGCCGATCGGCGGGGCCGACATGCCCGTCGTCATCTCCCTCCTCAACTCCTTCACCGGCCTCGCGGTGGCGGCGGACGGCTTCGCGATCAACAACCTCGCGATGATCGTCGCAGGCACGCTGGTCGGCTCCTCCGGCACCCTCCTCACCCTCCTCATGTGCAAGGCGATGAACCGCCCCGTGGGGAACGTCCTCTTCGGCGCCTTCGGCTCCGGCGGCAGCAGCGGCGGCGGGGCGGCCGACGCGGCAGGCAAGACCGTCAAGCCGATCCAGGCCGACGAGGCGGCCCTCCTCCTCGCCTACGCGCAGCAGGTCGTCGTCGTCCCCGGCTACGGCATGGCCGTGGCGCAGGCGCAGCACCAGGTCCGCGAGCTTTCGGAGGAACTGGGCAAGAAGGGCGTCGAGGTCCGTTTCGCCATCCACCCCGTCGCGGGCCGGATGCCGGGCCACATGAACGTCCTCCTGGCCGAGGCCGACGTCCCCTACGACCAGCTTTGCGAGATGGAAGCGATCAACCCGACGATGGACCGCGTCGACGTCTGCCTCGTCATCGGGGCGAACGACGTCGTGAATCCCTCCGCCCGAGAGGACAAGTCGAGCCCGATCTACGGCATGCCGATCATCGACGCCGACAAGTGCAAGGCGACGATCGTCCTGAAGCGCTCCATGGCCGCCGGGTTCGCCGGGATCGAGAACCTCCTCTTCTACAAGGACAACACCCGGATGCTCTTCGGGGATGCGAAGCAGTCGATCCAGGCGCTGGTGACACAGATCAAGGCGGAGGGGTAAGGGGGGCGCGAAGCTGTAGGTAACGGCCCTTCGGGGCAGGGTAGACTCGCTATCGCTTACCTGTAGCCCCTCCATGCGCACCGCGCGTTTGAACGAATGGAGGGCGTGCCGCCCTCCAA
>CAISZB010000391.1 GCA_903889845.1 uncultured Verrucomicrobium sp.
ATCAGGTCGCCGAGGACCAGCAGAAGATCCGCGACTACTATCTGGCCAAGGGCTACAACAACATCCAGGTCACCTACAAGATCGACGTCAACGAGGAGGCCAACCGCGCCGTCGTCACCTTCACCGTGAACGAGGGGGACAAGTCCTTCGTCCGCGAGGTCGATTTCAAGGGGAACACCGCCTTCACCGAGAAGGAACTGCGGAAGATTTTCAAGAAGACCCGGAAGAAGAACTGGCTCTCCTTCATCAATAAATCGGGCCTCTACAAGGACGAAGATTTCAAGGAAGACCTCGACAAGCTCAAGGAATACTACCAGAACCACGGCTACATCGACTTCGAGGTGAAGGACACCCAGGTTTCCTACCCCCAGTCGGGCGACATCCACATCACGATCACTCTCTTCGAGGGTATCCAATACAAGGTCGGCAAGCTCCAGATCGACGGCGAGACGGTCTACGACGAGGCGACGGTCCGCAAGGTCCTCACGATGAACGAGGGCGGCGTCTTCTCCCCGAAGGGCCTCGACGACAACGAAAAGGCGCTCCGCGACCTCTACGGCAAGAAGGGCTACATCGACACGGAGATCAAGGTCGAGCGCCAGGCCAATGTCGAGAACGCCCAGATCGACCTCAATTATCACCTCGCCGAGGGGCCCCAGTCCTTCGTCGATAAGATCGTCATCCAGGGCAACACGACCACGAAGGACAAGGTCATCCGCCGCGAAATCGCCGTCGCCCCCGGCGAGGTCTACGACAGCGTCCGCGTCGAGGCCAGCAAGAAGCGCCTGGAGAACATCGGCTACTTCGAGAAGGTCGACATCACCCCGGAGGACACCTCTGTCCCCAACCGGCGGAACATGGTCATCAACGTCGAGGAAAAGAAGACCGGCAGCGTCACCTTCGGCATCGGCTTCAGTTCCGTCGACAGCCTCCTCGGCTTCGTCGAGCTCCAGCAGGGCAACTTCGACATCGGCAACTTCCCGAACTTCACCGGCGGCGGCGAGAAGTTCAAGACCCGCGTCCAATATGGCCTGACCCGCAAGGACTTCACCCTGCAGATCATCGAGCCCTGGTTCCTCGACAAGCCCCTGGCCGTCGGCTTCGACATCTTCGCCCACCAGCTCTCGAACAACTACCAGACCAACCTCTGGGCGAGCGACAACTACGGCTTCGACACCTTCGTCTCGAAGCAGCTCACCCCCTTCTGGACGGCCTCGCTCAAGTATCAGCTCCAGCAGACCACGCTGTATGACTTCGACGCCTCCGTCCCTGTCTACCTGCCCGGCCTCTATGCGGAGAAGGGGACGCGCTCGGAGAGCTCGATCACCGGAACCCTCGCCTACGACACCCGCGACAGCGTCTTCCTGACGCGGCACGGCGAGAAGGTCTCCTTCAGCGCCTCCGGATCGGGCGGCCCGCTGTGGGGCCAGACGAACATCTACGGCATGAATGTCACCGCCACGAAGTGGTTCTCCCTCCCCTACGACCTCATCTTCTCGATGAATGGGTCGACGGGCGTCGTGAACCACTACGGCTCCTCGCAGGTCGTCCCGATCTACGAGCGCCTCTTCCTCGGCGGTTCCCGGACCATCCGCGGCTTCGACAACCAGGAAGTCGGCCCGAAGTACATCACCGGGGAGCCTGCGGGCGGCATGACTGACGCCTACACGAACTTCGAGCTCACCTACCCGATCATCGACCGCGTCCGCGGCGCCGTCTTCTACGACGCCGGGTTCGTCGACTCGAAGTTCGGCGATTACAATCGGATCATGCCCGAGTACAACTCGGCCGTCGGCATGGGCCTCCGCCTCAATCTCCCCATCGGCCCCCTCCGTTTCGACTACGGCGTGCCTCTGAAGCACGACGCCTGGAATGGCGGCAGCGGAAAGTTTGCCTTTGACGTCGGCTACCAGTTCTAACAGAGTCTTGGGTCACCAGACTGTCGTCCCCCTTCTTTACCAGATGAAAAACCTCCGTTTCTTCCGTCGTGCCGTCGTCGCCTTCCTGGCTGCGGCATTCGTGTCCCTTCCCCTCGTCGCCCACGCCGACACGCGCGTTGCGATCGTCGATCTCCAGCGCGTCTTCGAGAACTACTATAAGAAGAAGGACGCCGACGCCCGGCTCCAGGACGTCGTGGCCCGCCTCCAGAAGGACAAGGAGGCGATGGTCGCCGACTACCAAAAGCTCGTCGACGAGACGACGAAGCTGCGCGACGCCGCCCAGGACAAGACCCTTTCCGACGCCGCCCGGGCCGAGAAGCAGAAGGCCTTCGAGACGAAGGTCCAGGACGTCCGCAATGCGGAGCGGATCATGCAGGAATTCCAGGTCACGAAGACGAAGGCCGTCGATGACCAGAAGATGCGCCTCCAGCAGGACATCGTGAAGGACATCACCAGCGCGGTGACCACCATCGGGAATCGGGACAAGTACAATCTCATCCTCGACAAGGCCGGACCCTCCGTCAACGGCACCCCCGTCGTCCTCTACACGCAGGACATGAAGGACATCACCGACGACGTGATCAAGCTGATCAACGCCACCCAGCCGACGGCTTCCTCCTCGTCGGCCTCGTCCGCCGCAGCGCCCGCCCCCATTTCCGTCCCGGCGACCTCCGCGGCTCCGGCCAAGCCCTAACCCGATTGGTCGATCTTCAGGGGCAACGAGACCGTGCCGATGCTCGCCTTTTCCCTGCGTGACCTCGCGGAACGCGTCGGCGGGGAGATTGTGGGCCTCGATCCCGGCCTTTCCATCGCCGGGGTCTCCGACCTGGCCGGGGCCCGGGAAGGGCAGATTTCCTTCCTCGGCAATAACCGCTACCTCCAGGCCGCGCAACGGACCCGGGCCTCGGCCATTTTGATCTCCCCGGGCGACGCGAAGGCGGGGGGCTTTCCCTGCGCCCTCGTCGTCGTCGCCTCCCCCTCGCTCGCCTTTTCCCTGATTGCGGCCCTCTTCGCACCGGAACCGGTCCGCTTCGCCCCTGGCGTCCACCCGACGGCGGTCGTCGCTCCCGATGTCGTGCTGGGTGAGGGGGTCTCGATCCAGCCCCACGCGGTGATCGAGGACGGCGTCCGCATCGGCGCGCGGACGGTGATCGGCGCGGGCAGCTACGTCGGCCACGGCACGGTGATCGGCGACGACGGCCTGGTCTATCCCCGCGTCACGATCCGGGAACGGGCCGTCATCGGGAACCGCGTCATCCTCCACAGCGGCGCGGTGATCGGCTCCGACGGCTTCGGGTACGAGTTCAAGGACGGGGCGCACAAGAAGATCCCGCAGACCGGCTACGTCCAAATCGACGACGATGTCGAGATTGGCGCGAATGCGGCGATCGACCGGGGCCGCTTCGGGCGGACCTGGATCGGGCAGGGGACGAAGATCGACAACCTCGTCCAGATCGCCCACAACGTCGTGATCGGGGCCCATTGCATTGTCGTCTCGCAGGTTGGCATTTCCGGCAGCACCGTGCTGGGACGCTATGTCACCCTCGCCGGGCAGGCGGGCCTCGCGGGCCATCTCACGATCGGGGACCAGGCCACCGTCACCGCGCAGTCCGGCATCGCGAAGGACGTGCCGCCGAAGACGGTTGTCGCCGGGCATCACGCGCAGCCGCTGCGGGAGAGCTTGAGGATCGAGGCGCTGATGCGGCGGTTGCCGGAGTTTTTTGCGCGGTTGAAGGCTCTTGAAGAGGGGAAGTAGGGGGAGGGTGCGGCCCTTCGGGGCTGGGGCGCGGACCTGGGTGGGTCGCGACGGACGCACGTTGTAGGCTTCTGAGGGGTGCCCCCTC
>CAISZB010000392.1 GCA_903889845.1 uncultured Verrucomicrobium sp.
GGGCGGCGGGCGGGGTCGGCGCGCCCGGGGCGGCCGGCGCCGGCGCCTTGGGGGCGGGAGTGAGGCCGGGGGGCAGGGGCTTCGGGGCCGGGATGCCTGCCGTCGGCGCGGGCGCGGCGGCGGGGACGGGAATGGGGGCGGTCCCGGCCTTGGCGACCGGTTTGGGAGCCGCCGCGGGAACGGTGACGCCCTCGATCTTCGACACTGCGATCCACTCGTTCAGGCCTTCGTGCCAGGCCGGGGTCGTCGGCTTCAGCTTCCCGGAAGCGATCTGGGAGCTGAGTTCTTCAGGGGTAAAGGGACCGGCGTGCTTTTGGCCTTTTTGGGCGACGTAGATATTCATGAACTTCGTAGGGTTCGATTCCGGCGATTCCTGCAATTAAAACAGTAAAAAAAGGAGTCGTAAACAAGCAACTGCTCCGAATTCGAGCGAAATGCCGCAAGGGGGGAGCGATGGGCCGCCCCACCGGGGGGGAGTCGCAAGCCGCTCCTCTACAACGCCTCGATCCCCTTCAACGTCGCAAAACTGATCTCCCGGACGATCCTCAGGAACTCCTGCATGTAGGCGAGGGAGGCGGCCTCCGTCGTCGTCGCCGCGTAGAGGCGGCTGTGGAGGCCGTGTTTCCCGACCGGCTTCGGGACGACGTATTTCCGGTCGAGGTAACTCTGGATCGTCCACCCCGGCAACGCGGCGACGCCCCGGCCGCTGGCGACCAATTGCAGGATCGCCACCGTCAGCATCGTCGTCCGCCGGACGGGGTTCACCTTCGCCGGGAGGAGGACGTCGCGGACGAGGTCGAGGCGGTCGTCGGGGATCGGGTAGGTGACCAGCGTCTCGTCCTTGAAGTCGCGCGCGGTGAGGTAGGGCTTCCGCGTGAGGGGGTGATGCTTCCCCAGGAGGGCCAGCATCTCGTAGCCGAAGAGGGGGTGGAAGGCGACGCCGTCGCGCTTCTGCGCGTGGGAGACGATGACGAGGTCGGCCTGGTCGGCAGCGTGCGAGAGGAGGCCGACCGGATCGGCGTGGAAGCCGGAGACGAGGTCGAGCTCGACCTGCGGCCAGTGTTCCCGGAAGGCGTCCATCGACGGCATCAGCCAGTCGAAGCACGAGTGGCACTCGACGGCGATCCGCAGCCGCCCCGCCTGGCCCTGCGCGATCCGGGCCAGATCCCGATCCCCGTCGCGAACGCGCCGCGCGACGTCGTAGGCCAGCTCGACCAGGAGCCGCCCCGCCGCCGTCAGCCGGAGGGGATCGCTCTTCCGCTCGAAGACTTCGACGCCGTAGTGGGACTCCAGCGCGCGGACCTGGTGGGAGGCCGCGGGCTGGGAGAGGTGGACCCGCTTCGCGGCCTTGGAGAGGTTCCCGGTCTCGGCCAGGGCGATCAGCGTGTGGCAGTGGCGCAGTTCGATCATGCCGCCATTCCATCATAAATAATTTGAATGATGAAAGAAAAAAGGCTGCGTTAGGAGAATGATCCCGCCTGAGGCACGATGGAGGGCATGAGCCCTTTCCATCGTCTCCCCGTCCACTCCCTCGGCCATCCCCGGATCGGGGCGCGGCGGGAACTCAAGAAAGCCGTCGAAGCCTATTGGTCGGGAAAGATTCCCCTGCCCGAACTGGAAGCGGCGGGCCGCGCCCTCCGCGCCGCGCACTGGCAGACCCAGCGCGACGCGGGCCTCGACCTCGTCCCGGTCGGCGACTTCTCCTTCTACGATGCGATGCTCGACCTCTCCTGCCTCGTCGGGAATGTCCCGCCCCGGTTCGGGAAGGTCGAGGGGAACGTCGGCCTCGATACGGTCTTCGTGATGGCCCGTGGGGCGCGCGGAGAAAACGCTACCCTGTGCGGGTGCGGCCACGACCCTGCCCCGGCCCACGCCTGCGAGATGACGAAGTGGTTCGACACGAACTACCACTACATCGTCCCGGAGTTCCATTCCGGCACCCGCTTCCGCCTCGCCTCGGAGAAGCTCTTTGCCGAATTCGATGAGGCGAAGGCCCTCGGCCTCCCCGGGAAGCCGGTCCTCGTCGGGCCGGTCACCTACCTCTCCCTCGGAAAGGTCCACGATCCCGCCCGGCCCGGCTTCGATCCCTTCACCCTCCTGGAGAACCTCGTCGCCGTCTACGAGGAGGTCCTCCGCCGCCTCGCGCGGCAGGGCGCGACATGGATCGAGCTCGACGAGCCGGTCCTGGCCCTCGACCTCTCGGCGACGCAGCACGCGGCGCTCCGCACCGCCTATACCCGCCTGGCCGATGTGGCGAAGGAAACCGGCCTCCGCCTCCTCGTCGCCACCTATTTCGGCCCGCTGCGGGACAACCTGGACACCTTCCTTTCGCTGCCCGTCGATGCCCTCCACTACGACGCCGTTCGCGGTGGATCGGAGGTCGAGACGCTCCTCGCCCGCTTTCCCAAGGGGAAGATCCTCTCCCTCGGCGTCGTCGATGGGCGGAACATCTGGAAAAACGACTTCGACGCCTCGCTCGCCCTCCTGCGGCGGGCCTGGGCGGCGGTCGGGGAGGGGAACCTGTGGCTGGCCCCTTCCTGTTCGCTGCTGCATAGCCCGGTGACGTTGCAGAACGAGCCCGCCCTCGATGCGGAATTGAAAAACTGGCTCGCCTTCGCCGGGGAGAAGCTGGAAGAGCTGGCCGCGCTCCGCGCCTTCCTGCTGGGTCAGGGCGATCCCGCCGCGTTGGAGGCGAACCGCGCCGCCCACGCCGCGCGCCGCGCCAGCCCGCGCATCCACAACGCCGCCGTCGCCCGCCGCCTCGCCGGGGTCGGCCCCGGCGATACGCGCCGCGTCTCCGCCTTCTCCCTCCGGCAACGGCTCCAGCGGGAAAAGCTCGGCCTCCCCGCCTTCCCGACGACGACTATCGGCTCCTTCCCGCAGACCGCCGAGGTCCGCGCCGCCCGCGCCCGGTGGAAGAAGGGTGACCTTCCCGAGGCCGATTACGAGGCCTTCCTCGAAAAGGAAATCCGGGAGTGCGTCGCCTTCCAGGACGAGATCGGGATCGACATGCCGGTCCACGGCGAATTCGAGCGGAACGACATGGTCGAATATTTCGGCGAGCAGCTCGACGGCTTCGCCTTCACCGCCAACGGCTGGGTCCAGAGCTACGGCTCCCGCTGCGTGAAGCCGCCGATCCTCTTCGGCGACGTCCGCCGCCCCCGGCCCATGACCGTCCGCTGGTCGGCCTTCGCGCAAACCCTCACGCGCCGCCCGATGAAGGGGATGCTGACCGGCCCGATCACGATCCTCCAATGGAGCTTCGTCCGGGACGACCAGCCCCGCTCCGAGTCGGCCCGCCAGATCGCCCTCGCCATCCGGGACGAGGTCGTCGACCTCGAACGAATCGGCCTCGCCGCGATCCAGATCGACGAGCCCGCGCTCCGCGAGGGGCTGCCCCTGCGCCGCGCCGATTGGGCCGCGTATTTGAGCTGGGCCGTCGAGGCCTTCCGCCTCGCCGCCTCCGGCGTCCGGGACGAGACGCAGATCCACACCCACATGTGCTATGCGGAATTCAACGACATCATCGGGGCCGTCGCCGACCTCGACGCCGACGTCATCACGATCGAGACCTCCCGCTCGAACATGGAACTCCTCGGTGCCTTCGCCGATTTCAAATACCCGAACGAGATCGGGCCGGGCGTCTACGACATCCATTCCCCCCGCGTCCCCGACATCGGCGAGATGGAAGCCCTGATGCGGAAGGCGAAAGCCGTCCTCCCGGCCGAAAACCTCTGGGTCAACCCCGACTGCGGCCTGAAAACCCGCGCCTGGGCCGAGGTGAAACCGGCGTTGCGGAATTTGGTGGAGACGGCGCGGAGGCTTAGGGCTACGGCATGACGGATGTCACGCGGAAGGCGTACGTTCCAGGATCGCCTCCAGCCACCGGCGTCATGGCTGCCCAGTAGCCTTTTTTGAACGAAAAGGCGGACTTGAAATTCGAAATGGGAAAGGCCTCATCGACCGGCTTTGTCCGGTCCGTAGTGGGTTTGCCCAGCAGCACATTGGAGTCGCTCGCTTCCAAAGCGAGGTGAACGACATCCCCTTTCTCGGGAGTGACAGTGGCCGTCAAGACGAGGCGACGGTCCAGATCGTCCGGCGTTGTTCCTGCGATCCCGGCCTCGACTTCCAGAGGAGGAAAAACGTCTTTCGCCACCTTGGGATCGACCAGACGGTCGGTGATCGGCGAGTCATGTTCGGGAGAAAATACGCCGTTAGTGATCGGCTTGTCGGTTACGAAGCCCTCGTTGGGGAAAACGATGGCTTGCCGGAAATAAACCACCTCCACCCGAAACCGCTCCGCCGCCTCCCCGAGGACGAGAGGAAGAACGAGGAAAGCCACAAAGAGGAGGTACTTCACGGAGTGGCAAACTACGCTCTTTTGCGCCACATTGAAAGTCGGCATTCCGATCCCGGAGGGATCGCGGCCATTAGCCGGTGGTTGAGGGGCGTGAGCCCCGACACCACCGGACACCGCGCGGATGAAGGATTCGACCCTGGAAGGGTCGCAGACGGCGGCTAATCGAGATAGCGGGGATCATACGGCACCCCTGCCTTGTCGAGGAGGGCAATCCATTCTTCGCGAAACGATTTCGTGCGGTGATGCTCCTGCTGTCGGGCGATGTAGCGCCGCACTCCGGCTCGGGCCGAGGCTCCGACGGTGAAGGCGGCATAGCCTTCCTGCCAGGCGAAGGACGAAAGACCGACCTCCTCCCGCACCCAGCGGGAAGAGGCTTTCTTGAGTTCCCGAACGATATCGGAGAGCCGCTGAACGGCATTCAGTCCGACAAGGAGGTGGACATGGTCCGTCACCCCGCCCACGCCTTGGGTCACCCCTCCTAGGCCCTCCACGGTTCCTCCCATATAGTCATGAAGGCGTCCACGCCACGATTCGGCCAAGACCGGTTCCCGATTCCTCGTTCCGAAGACCAAATGATAGTGGAGGCTCAAATGAGTCGAAGCCATATCCCGAAGCTATTCTGCGACCCCTCCGGGGTCGAATCCCGTTTTATGGCTTTAAACCGGTGGTGTCGGGGCTCACGCCCCTCAACCACCGGCTAATGGCTGGCACCCCTTCCGGGGTGCCTCCCATGCCCCATCTTTTGGAGACGGAGATTGTACGCACCCGAAAATAGGGCTACAACTCTTCCCGGAATGTCCGCCGCCTCCCCGAACCTCGACGCCGAAATCCTCCGCGCGCTCCTTGCCGACCGCGCGACGCCCCTTTCCGGGGAACTCCTCGCGGAGCGCCTTGGCGTCAGCCGGACGGCGGTCTGGAAGCGGATCGCCCTTCTTCAGGAGCTGGGCTACCCCATCGTCTCCCTCCCCCACCAGGGATACCGGATGGAAGAGGCGCTCCCCGACCTCCTCGTCGCCGACGAATTGGAGGCGCGCCTCGCCCGACCCAGTAAGTATGGAAAGGAGGGCATCGCGTGGCGCGCCGTCGTCTTCCGCGAGACCCAATCGACGAACGACCTGGCCCTGCGCGAGGCGCAGGGGGGCGCGGCGGCGGGCCTCGTCGTCGTCGCGGAGCGGCAGACGAAGGGGCGCGGCAGGCAGGGGCGGAAGTGGCATTCCCGCAGCGGGGAGGGGCTCTGGTTCTCGCTGGTGCTGCGGCCCCGCTGGCCGCTGGGCCACGTGGCGCGGCTGACGATCGTCGCCGCCCTCGCGGCGGCGGAGGCGATCGAGTCGCTCCTCCCGCCCACGGCAGGAAAGATCGGGATCAAGTGGCCAAACGACCTCTTCCACGACGGGAAAAAGCTGGGCGGCATCCTGACCGAGATCCAGGCCGACGCCGAGGCCATCGCCTTCGCCGTCGTCGGCATCGGGATCAACTGCCGCCAGACGCGCTCCGATTTCTCCGACGACATCGCCGGAATCGCCACCTCGCTGAAGCTGATCGCCGGGGACGCCGCGCCCCGCCGGGCCGAACTCCTCGCCGCGCTCCTCCCCCGGTTGGAGGCGCGGCTCCGCGATCCGTTCGAGGACGTGCGCGAAGCGTGGGCGGCACGGTGCTTCTCGCTGGGCCGGATGGTCTCCGTCCGGACGCCGAGCGGAACGATCCAGGGCCACGCCGTCGGCCTCGACGAAGGCGGTGCTCTCCTCCTCCGCCGCGAGGGCGGAGGCGTCGTCGAAGCCGTGACCGCCGGCGACGTTTTGATTTAGCGGATCGCCAGGCTCAGCCAATGCGGCGTCGGCACCGCGCTGCGGAGGGAGGCGTGGGTCGTCGAGAGGGTCCAGCACATCGCCACGGAGCCGCCCCACAGGAGAATGCAGGCGACCAGGAGCGACAGGTCGAGGGAGCGGGTGCGGGTCGCATCATGCGGGGCTTTCATGAGGTCGATCCTACCGCGAGCCCCGGTCCCCGTCTGTCGGCGGCGTACGGGTTCGGCTGTCGGATTTGTCCGACGAAGGAAACCTGTAAAAACTCCGGCCCCCTTCCCCCCCCTTTCATCCTTGTACCTCCCTCCCCTCTCTGGAAAGGTAGAGGGGCCGTGCCCCCGTCCGCCGCCATCGACCCCACCCCCCACTCCGTGCTCAAGGAGGTCTTCGGCTACAACACCTTCCGCCCGCATCAGGAGGAGATTGTCGCCGAGGTCCTGGCGGGCCGCGACGCCCTCGCGCTGCTCCCGACGGGCGGCGGCAAATCGCTCTGCTTCCAGCTCCCGGCCCTCCTCCTGCCGGGACTGACGCTGGTCGTCTCCCCTCTCATCGCGCTGATGAAGGACCAGGTCGATTCCCTCGTCGCCTCCGGCGTCGCGGCGACGTTCCTCAACTCGACCCTCGACGCCGACGAGGCCCGCGCCCGCTTCCGCGCCCTGCACCGGGGGGAGACAAAGCTCCTCTACGTCGCCCCGGAGCGCCTCGTCCTCCCCGGCATGATGGAGAACCTGGCCGAGTGGAACGTCTCCCTCCTGGCCGTCGACGAGGCCCATTGCATCAGCGAGTGGGGCCACGACTTCCGCCCCGAATACCGCCGCATCGCCGAACTGCGCGACCGCCTCCCCGGCGTCCCCGTCCTGGCCCTCACCGCGACGGCGACGGAGCGGGTCCGGGCCGACATCGCGAAGCAGCTCCGGCTCGAAACCGCCCGCCACTTCGTCGCCAGTTTCAACCGGCCCAATTCGACCTACCGCGTCGCGCCGAAGGCGGGGGCCTACCCCACCCTCCTCCGCTTCCTGGCCGGGAAGCGCGGGGAGGCCGGGATCGTCTATTGCCAGAGCCGGAAGGGGGCGGAAGACCTCGCGGAAAAACTGGGGAAGGACGGCGTGGCCGCCGCGCCCTACCATGCGGGCCTCAACCCGGCGACCCGCGCGAAGAACCAGGAACTCTTCCTCCGCGACGAGGTCCGCGTCGTCTGCGCCACCATCGCCTTCGGCATGGGGATCAACAAGCCGAACGTCCGCTTCGTCGCCCACTACGACCTCCCGAAGAACGTCGAGGGCTACTACCAGGAGACGGGCCGCGCCGGACGGGACGGCCTCCCCGCGGAATGCCTCCTCCTCTTCAGCGCCGGGGACGCGATCAAGCAGCGCGCCTTCATCGACGAGAAGCCCGACCCCGAGGAGCGGAAGGCCGCCCACGCGCAGCTCCGCCGGATGATCGACTACGCCGAGGACGACGGCTGCCGCCGCGTCAACCTCCTCCACTACTTCGGCGAGGCGTGGGAGGGCGCGTGCGGCGCGTGCGACAACTGCCTCGACCCGCGCGAGAGCTACGACGCGACGCTCCCCGCGCAGAAGTTCCTCTCCACCATTTTCCGGGTCAAGCAGGCGGGCGGCTTCGGCGTCGGCCTCACCCACCTCGCCGAAATCCTGACCGGGGGGAAGGGCGAGAAGCTCCTCCGCTGGAACCATGACAAGCTGACGACCTACGGCATCGGGAAGGACCTGCCCCGCGCCCAGTGGCAGGAGATCGGCCGCCAGCTGATCCGCGCCGGATTCGCCCGGCAGACCGAGGGGGAAATCTCCGTCGTCGAACTGACCGAGGCGGGCCGCGCCGCCCTCCGCGACCGGACCCCGATCCGGCTGACGAAGACCGTCACCGCCGCCGCCCGCGCCTTCGCGGAGAAGGAAGGCCGCTCCTCCTCTTCCGCCAAGACTACCGCCGGGGCCATCGCCTGCGACGAGCGGCTGTTCCTGCGGCTCCGCGCCCTGCGCAAGGAACTGGCCGACGAACGCGACGTCCCCGCCTACGTCGTCTTCTCCGACGTCACCCTCCGCCTCATGGCGCGGGACCTCCCCTCCACGCCGGAAGAGATGGGCCGCATCGGCGGCGTCGGGCAGAAGAAGCTGGCCGAATTCGGGGAGGCGTTCCTGCAGGCCATCCGCCAACATCGGGAGGAGGGGGAGTCTTGATGCGGGTGCTGCCCTTCGGGGCCGGGTACACGGCCGTCGCGGTAGCGACAACAAGAGAAAGACTGCAGGAAGGGTTTCCCCCTCCCCCCTACAAAATCCGCGCCCCGTCCGCCGCCTTCGTCACCAGGCACTTCGTCCCCGGGACCGCCGCTTCCAGGGCCGCGATCAGGGCTTCTTCCCGTCCGGCGGCGACGAGGTTGATCGTCGCCCCGCCGAAGCCGCCGCCGGAGAGGCGCGCGCCGTAGCAGCCCTCCACACCCTTCGCCGCCGCGACCAGCGCGTCGAGCTCCGGGCACGAGTTCTCGAAATTCACGATCGAACTTTCGTGCGAGGCGAACATCAATTGCCCGAAGGCCTTCATGTCCCCCGCCTCCAGGAGCCGCGTCGCCTGCGCCACGCGGTCGTTCTCCCCCACGACGTGCCGCGCCCGCTTCAGCGCGGCGGGGGAAAGCTCCCCGGCCCGCTTCTCCAGGCCCGCCGGGTCGATGTCCCGCAGCGCCCGGATGCCCAGCGTCCGGGCCGCCTCCTCGCACGCCTCGCGCCGCTCATTGTATTCCCCGGCGACCAGCGCGTGCTTCACGCCGGAGTTGGCGATGACGAAGGAGACCCCGGCGGTCAGCGGCGCGTTCCGGACCTCGAAGGTGCGGCAGTCGATCACCGTCGCCTGCCCCGCCTTGCTGAAGATCGAGGCGATCTGGTCGAGGAGGCCGCACTTCACCCCCACGTACTCGTGCTCCGCCCCCTGGCCGATCTTCGCCAGCTCCAGCGGGGTGAGGGCGGCGTGATGGAAGGCGTGCTTGAGGAAGAACGCCGTCGCCGTCTCCAGCGCCGCGCTGCTGCTGAGGCCCGCGCCGGGCGGCAGATCGCTCTCGATCCGCAGGTCGACGCCGCCGAAGGCCAGGCCGCGCTTTTGGAATTGGGCCATGACGCCGAGCAGGTAATTCGCCCACGTCTTCTCCTTCTCCGGAGCCAGCTTGGAAACGCTCCCCTCGCAGGCCTCGCCCATGTCGGGCGCGGCGAGGAAAATCGCGTCGTCCCCGCGCACCGTTCCCGTCAGCGTCACCCCGCGATCGACCGCGATGGCGAGGACCAGGCCCTCATTGTAGTCGGTGTGGTTGCCGAGGAGTTCGGCCCGGCCCGGAGCGTAGCTTTGAATCATGGGATAAAAAAGAGGAGCCGACACTTTAACCACCTCCCCTCGCGGACGACGAGCGGGAAGTTGACGGGAGCGGCAATTCAGAAGCGGAGCGAATCCGCTGCCGCGCATCAAAACAAAAAACCCCCGGAGGTTTTCCTCCGGGGGTTTTTGAAGCGATTGTTTAGATCAGCTTATCGAGCGTCTCGTCAGCTTTAGAAGCTGTAGACGACTTCGAGGTTCACGAGGTGGGCAGGGCCCTTGCTCGTGGAGACGCCACCGATGCCCGTGCCACCGTTGGTGGACACAACATCGTCACCCCAATCCAGGCGGTATTCCGCGCGGAGGAGCATGTTTTCCCACACGTCGAATTCGGCGGTGAGGGTCTCGCTGTAGAGGTCGGAGGACGCGAAGGTCGAGTTGAACTTCCCGCCGTCGTCGGTGTGGATCCAGTCAACACGATCCGCCAGGGCGAAGATCTTGGTGAACTGATACTTCGAGTAAACCGCCGCGCCGCCCCACGTCGTGGTGTCGGAGTTCTTGGCAGTCACGCTGGCCTGGGTATACTGGCCGAGGTCGCCTTCGACGCCGAGGGTCAGCTTGTCACCGGCGAACTTGGGCTTCCAAGAACCAGTGATGTCGTAGATCCACAGGGTGTTGGCCTGGTTGCCGCCGCCAGAGGTGATACCGCTGGTGTTGGTGGTCGTGCCAGCCGCGCCAGCCGAGGTTTCGTTGATGCCAACGAAAGCCGCGTTCTGAATGTTCGCGTTGCCGCCGGGGGCCGTGAGGTTCACAGCGCCGAGGAAGCCAGTCGAACCCGACTTGATGCTCGTGCCGTTGAGGCCCGTGACGTTCGTGTTCGTGGTGTTGTCGCTCAGGCCGCCATTGACGATGCCGAACTTCGCGTCAACGAGGTCGTTGAACTTGTAAGCCGCCAGCACGCCGGTGTGGGTGAGGGGGATCAGGTTCTGGAACACGTTGCTGTAGCTGATGTTCAGGTTGGCGGGACGCTCGATGACCTCGTAGCCGAGGATCGTGACGAACTTGCCGACCTTGAAGTCGAGACCGTTGCCAACGGGGGCGCGGAACTGGACGTAGGCCTGCTCAACACCGAAGCTGGAAGAACCGGTCGAGGAAGACTGGCTGCCAACGATGCCATTGCTGACGTCGTTGCCGACCATGCCGTCAACGCGGAAACCCGCGGTGAACTCGTTCTTCGTCGAGAGGGGCTTCTCGAGGGCGATCTTCGCCGCGTTCAGGTCGAAGCGACCGCCGGAGGCCGTGCGATCACCGCCGAAACGGTTGCTGCCACTCGTGGTGCCGCCACCGGTGAAGCTGTACTGATAACCCGCGTCCACGTAACCGCTGAGGACGATGCCAGGCTTGGCCGTCTCAACGTAGATGGCCTGGTCTTCGATCTTCTTCTTGAGGTCCTTGGCTTCTTCGCCAGCGGACGCAACGGAAGAGACGAGGGCCAGAACCGTGAGGCTCTTGAGAGCTTTGTTCATGTCTTTTCTCCTTTTGTTTTTTAAGGTCCCTCAACCGCACCCCGAAGAATCCTTCGGCGGCCCGATCTCGGTTTTATCCTGCAAGCACACACTGTGCCTGCCTGATTCCTTTGTGCCAATACAGTGGCGAATTTTCCGTCCCCGTCAAATATTTTTACAGTTCCATTGCTTAATGATGCTGTTTTGGAAGATGCCTTTTCTTCATACCCTGTACTTTTTCGAGGGGGGAGAAGGTACAGGATGTGAAAGAACGCATTCCCCTACCCCAGGGCTTGCCAGCAAAGAAAGGGCGGGCAAGACTCGCCTCCGCTCCCATCCCTCAAGGCAAAAAAGGCAAGACCCGCATATGACCCCTTCCTGGATCACCTACCTGGCCGTGGCCCTCGGCGGGGCCCTCGGCTCCGTCGTTCGGTTCTGGGTCGGCGGCTGGGTGGGGGGCGCGAAGCTCTTCGGTACGGTGGCGCAGACCTTCCCCCTGGGGACGCTGCTGGTGAATATTTCCGGCTCGTTCCTCATCGGCCTCATCGCGGCCTTTACGAACCCCGAGGGCGGCTACCCCGCCTCGCCGACCTTCCGCACCTTCCTCATGGTCGGCATCTGCGGCGGCTACACGACGTTCTCCTCCTTCAGCCTCCAGACGCTGAACCTGGTGCAGGAAGGGCAGTGGCTCTACGCCGGGGCGAATATCGCCCTCTCCGTCGTCCTCTGCCTCGTCGCCGTCTGGCTGGGCCACACGGCGGGCCTCCTTTTGCAGCCCCGCTGAGAAGGGGGTAACGTACCTATTATACTATGGAACTCCCCAAGCAATCCCTCCTCCTCCGCATCTACCTGGGCGAGGGAGACCGCCACGGCTCGGTCCCCCTCTACGAGGCGATCGTCCTGAAGGCGCGCGAAACAGGCCTGGCCGGGGCCACCGTCCTGCGCGGCCCCCTCGGCTTCGGCGCGTCGAGCCGCCTCCACACCGCGAAGATCCTCCGCCTCTCGCTCGACCTCCCCGTCGTCGTGGAGATGGTCGACGCGCAGGAGCGGATCGAGGCCTTCCTCCCCGTCCTCGACGCCCTGACCGGCCCCGACTCCGGCCTCCTCGTCACGCTGGAGGAAGTCGCCGTCCACCGCTACCAGGGGAAGGCGATCCCGCTGCCATGATGCCCCTCCCTCCCCGCGCCCTCTGGCGCGTGACCGGCGCCGACCGCGTCCGCTACCTCAACGGCCAGACGACGCAGGACGTCTCCCGCATCGCCCCCGGCGCCGCCGCCTACGGCGCCGTCCTGACGGGCAAGGGGAAGATCGTCGGCGACCTCTTCCTCGCCGTGGCGGCGGCGGACGGCGCCCTCCACCTCGACGCCGCCCTCTCCCTGCGCGACTCGCTGCGGGACCGGCTCGAACAATTCCTCATCGCCGACGACGCCGCGATCGAGGACGTCACGGGCGCCTTCGCCCTCGCCCACGTCACGGGCGACGCGGCCCCGGTTCCCCCCGAGGGCGGCCTCGTCTTCCGCAACGCCCGCTTCGGCGTCCCCGGCTTCGACGTGTGGCTACCGCAACCTGCCGCTTCAACCCCGGCAGCAGGCCCGATCGACGACGCCCTCCTCGCCCGCCTGGAGATCGAGCACGGCATCGCCCGCTGGGGCGTCGAGATCGACGCGGAAACCCTCCCGCAGGAGATCGCGCTGGAGGAGGGGAACCGCGGCCTTTCCTACGAGAAGGGCTGCTACGTCGGCCAGGAAACCGTCGCCCGGATCCGAAGCCTGGGCCACGTCAACCGCCGCCTCGTCCGGCTGGAACAGACGGCGGGCCCCGCCGACCTCGTTCCCGCCCCCCTCCTCACCTCCGACGGCGAGGAAGCCGGACGGCTGACCCGCCTCGCCCCCTTCCCCGACGGCACGACCCGCGCCCTCGGCTTCCTCAAGCGAAAGTTCCTTGAGACCCCCCCCGAGCTTCGGGCAGGGGAACGGCGCTTCCGTGTCCTCGCCTAAAATAGACTGCGTGGGGAGAATGCTCCCCCCATGGTGATTCCTCCCAAGGAGGTTGGATTCAGCGGAGGAAAACTCTCCTTGGGAGAATGGCCTTTTGCCGTGGATGCCTTCTTCCGTTGGCATATTGCAGACGGGGAGGTTCAAGGAGACTGCCTGCGCGATAGCGCAATAACCCCAAGGGAAAACTAACTAGCAGGGCCGGGAGGCAACCAACGCCCCTCTTTGGCGATAAAGCGGATGGCCCCCAGCTGTACGGGTAAGCGCATAGCGCGAGTGTTGCCTCCCGGCCCTGCCCCGAAGGGGTGCCCATCCGCCGCGCCCCCCTTCCCCTACGCCACGGCGGCGACACCGCCCCCGCTCTTCTTCGACAACAGCGGCAACACCCTCTCCAGCGCGGCGGCGGCGGTGAGGCCGTACTTCGCCTTGAGCTGGTCGGGCTTGCCGTGCTCGATGAACTGGTCGGGCCAGCCGACGCGGACGACGGGGGTCTTCAGCGCCAGGACGTTCAGGCTCTCCAGGACGATGCTGCCGAAGCCGCCCGCCAGGACGTGGTCCTCCAGCGTCACGATCGCCTCCGCCCCGCGGGCGAAGAATTCGAGCGTGCCGAGGTCGAGGGGCTTCACCGTGCGCGGGTTGATGACGGCGGCGGAATGGCCCAGGGCCTCCAGCTTCGCGGCCAGTTCCTGCGCGACGGGGAGCATCTGGCCGAGGCCGAAGATGGCGACGTCCTTCCCGTGCTTCACCACCTCGGCCTTGCCGATGGGGAGGAGCTGCGGGTGGTCCTTCACCTTCGCGCCCGGCCCGAGGCCGCGGGGGTAGCGGATCGCGCTGGGCCCGGGGTGGTGCATGGCGGTGAACATCATGTCGGCCAGCTCGTCCTCGGTCGCCGGGTGGAAGAGGACGAGGTCCGGCACGCTGCGGAGGTAGGAGATGTCGAAGAGGCCGTGATGGGTCGGGCCGTCGTCGCCGGAGAGGCTGCCCCGGTCCATGCAGAAGACGACGGGCAGGTTCTGGAGGCAGACGTCGTGGACGATCTGGTCGAAGGCACGCTGAAGGAAGGTCGAGTAGATCGCGCAGAAGGGCTTGAAGCCCTTCGTGGCGAGGCCCGCCGCGAAGAGGACGCCGTGCTCCTCCGCGATGCCGACGTCGAAGTAGCGGTCCGGGTGCTTCGGCTGGAAGCGGTCGAGGCAGGTGCCGTTGGGCATCGCCGCCGTGATGCCGACGACGTTCTTGTTGATGTCGGCCAGGTGGGAGAGGGTGTCGGCGAAGACCTCGGAGTAGGTCCGCTGCGCGCTGGCGGCGGTCTCCCCGGTCTCCGCATTGTAGGGGGCGACGCCGTGGAATTTCTTCTTCTTCTCGATGGCGGGGTCGAAGCCCTTCCCCTTCTTCGTGAGGACGTGGAGGACGACGGGATGGTCCAGGGTCTTCAGGAACTCGAAGGTCTTGATGAGGAGCTTCGTGTCGTGGCCGTCGATCGGGCCGTAATAGCTGAAGCCGAGTTCCTCGAAGATGACGTTCGGGAGGATGAGGCCCTTCACGCCTTCCTCCACCTTCTGCGCGAAGCGGAGGGCGTTGTCCTTGCCGAACTTCGTCTTTTCCCCGAGCCAGGAGATGAACTTCTCCGCCTTCTCGTGGAGGTGGGAATACTTCGGGTTCGTGACCAGCTTCACGAGGTAGTCGGCGATGGCGCCGACGTTCTTGTCGATCGACCACTCGTTGTCGTTGAGGACGCAGATGAGGCCCTTCGCGTGGGAGCGGGCGTTGTTCATCGCCTCGTAGGTGATGCCGCAGGTGAGGGCGGCGTCCCCGCAGAGGGCGACCACGTGCTCCTTCGACCCGCGCATGTCCCGCGCCGTCGCCATGCCCAGGGCGGCGGAAAGGGCCGTCCCGGCGTGACCGGCGCCGTAGCAGTCGTGTTCGCTCTCCTCGCGAAGCATGAAACCGTTGAGGCCGCCCGGCTGGCGGATCGTGTGGAAGCGGTCGCGGCGGCCGGTGAGGAGCTTGTGGACGTAGGCCTGGTGGCTGACGTCGAAGACGAAGTTGTCCTTCGGCGTCTCGAAGACGTAGTGGAGGGCGATCGTCAGCTCGACGACGCCGAGGTTCGGCCCGAGGTGGCCGCCCGTCTTCGAGAGCGTCGTAATGAGTTCCTGCCGAATCTCTTCGGCGAGGGGGGCCAGCTGATCGAGGCTCAGTTTCTTGAGATCGGCCGGGGAGGAAATCGTGTTCAGGAGGCTGCCCATAAACGGTAAAAGAAGGGGGGTCTGGAGGTGGTGAGGGGGAACGCTAAGCGTCCGGGGCGAAAATGGCAAGGACGGGAATTGCGGTCAACTATCAGCGCCCCCGCCAAAATTGGAGCAGGAGGGAGCCCATCTCCGCATGGGTCACGGGCCGCTCCGAGGAGAGGACGTCTTTCCGGGCCAGGTAGACCAGGTTGACGTTCAAAAAGGCCAGGAGGAGGGCCAGGAGGAGGAAGCCCCGCCGCAGCCAGGGCTGGCCCGCCACGGCCTGGATCAGGAACCCGAGGCCGACCATCATCGGGAGGACCAGCCCATCGAAAGCGCGGAGGCCGAAGGAGGCCCCGAAGAACCAGCACTCCCACGCCCCGTTCACCAGCCA
>CAISZB010000393.1 GCA_903889845.1 uncultured Verrucomicrobium sp.
CGGGTCGCCTCCAGCTGTACAGGGAAGCGAAGCGATTGCCCCCCCCTACTCCTCCCCTCCCTCTTCCCCGCTGGAAAGAGGCAGGCGCAGCAGGATCGTCGTTCCTTCGCCGTAGCGGCTCTCGGCCCAGACTTCGCCGCCGTGCATCTGGACGATGTGCTTCACGATGGAGAGGCCGAGGCCGGTACCGCCCAGGTCGCGGCTGCGGGCCTTGTCGACCCGGTAAAACCGCTCGAAGATGTGGGGCAGGTCGGCCGGAGGAATGCCCGCCCCCTGGTCGGTGACCTCGCAGCGCAGGGTTCCCCTCTCCTCCTCGACCACCGCGCGGAGCGTCACGACCGTGCCGCCGCCCGAATACTTGATCGCGTTGTCGAGGAGGTTGAAGAAGACCTGCTCCATCCGCGACGGATCGGCCTCGGCGGACGCCGCCTCGGCTTCCTCGGAAATCTCGATCCGGGCCGTCATGTTCTTCTCGATCAGCTTCCCCCGGAAATCGGCGACCACGTTCCGCAGGAACGGCCCGATGCGGAGGGAGACGGGATCGAGGGCCAGGCGCCGGGATTCGAGCCGGGCCAGCGTCAGGAGGTCGTCGACCAGGGCGTTGAGCCGCGTCGAGTGGCGCAGGAGGGTGATCAGGAGGCGGTCGATCTCGCTCCGCGGCAGGTCGGGATGATCCATCAGCGTCTCAAGGTAGCCGCGGAAGATCGAGAGCGGCGTGCGCAGCTCGTGGGAGACGTTGGCGACGAATTCCCGGCGCACCTCCTCCAGCTGCTTCAGCCGGGAGATGTCGTGGAAGATCGCGACGACCTCCCGCCCCTCGCCGCGGTCGACCGGGACGGCGCTGATGTCGAAGAACCGGGGCGGCTCCTCCGGCCCGGCGGCGTGGAAGACGATCTCCCGTTCGATGGGCTTCCCGGTCTGGAGTGTCTCCCCGACGAGGGTGTGGACCTCGGCCAGGCGGATCACCTCCAGGACGCTCCGCCCGGCCGGGTTCCCCCGGACGCCGAACTGGCGGCAGAAGGCGGCGTTCGCCTCCCGGATCCGGTGCTGCGCATCGATAACCAGAACCCCCTCGACCATGCCCAGGAGGATCGCGCGGAGGTTCCGCTCCTCCTGCGCCGCCTGCTCCGCGACGCGGCGGTAGCGGTCGGTCAGATACTCCAGGGACTGGGCGATCCGAATGAAGGGCTGCGGGGCCGCGGGCCGCCCCCGGCGGTGGAAGGAGCCGGGAGGCCGCCCCTCGACCATCGCCTGGAGCGTCGCCTCCAGATGGCGGGCCGGGATGATCCAGCGCCGGTGGACGCAGAGCCAGACGATCCCCCCGACGAGGACCGTGAAGAGGAAATAGCCGAGGAGGAAACCGGGAGTCATGGGCGTCGTCCCGGAAGGAAGGGGCGCAGGGAGGCCTAGGCCGTCGCGTTCTCGCCCAAAATGCGGTAGCCGACGCCCCGGATCGTCTCGATGTAGGAGGCGGCGCGGCCCAGTTTCTCGCGCAGGCGGCGGACGTGGGTATCGACCGTGCGGGTGTCGATCACGCTCTCGTAGCCCCAGACGTCGTTCAGGAGCCGTTCCCGGCCCTGGACGCGACCCCGGCGCTCCATGAGGACGGCGAGGAGCTTGAACTCGGTCGCCGTCAGCTCGATCGGGCGGCCCTTCACCGTCACCTCGTGCCGGGCGCGGTCGAGGAAGAGGTCGCCCAGGTGGAGGGGCTCCTCCTCGGGGGGCTTCTCCTGACCCCGGCGGAGGACCGACTTCACCCGCAGGACCAGTTCCCGGGGGCTGAAAGGCTTGGCGACGTAGTCGTCGGCGCCGAGTTCGAGGCCGACGATGCGATCGACCTCCTCGGTCTTCGCCGTGAGCATGATGATCGGGACGGCGGCGGTGGCGTCCTCTTTCTTAAGGACCTTACAGACCTCCAGGCCGTTCATTTCCGGCAGCATGAGGTCGAGGATGATCAGGTCGGGCTTCTCCGCCCGGGCCTTCTGCAGGGCACCGGCGCCGTTCTCCGCCGTGGCGACGGCATACCCGGCAGCGCGTAAATTCATGCAGACCAGGTCGAGGACGTCGGCTTCGTCATCGACCACCAGAATCTTTTTGGCACTCGGACTGCTCATGCGGGGGGGTAAAAGAGAGGCGTAGAGCCCCACTTATGCCCGTTTTCTCTGGAGACTGGCAAGCTTTAAGAGAGAACAGGCCTCCCAACGGCCGATTTCAAAAAAAGAAAAGCGGGTGCCCGGAAGGAGAAACGAGTCCCAGGGCAAGGACGCCCCGAAACTCCGGGTAGGCAGAAAAAACCGGACACCCGCTTTTAGCAAACAATGCTGAAGGGATAGACGCCCCAAGCCCGATTTTGTTCAAATGGGGTGAGGCAAAAAATTCTGCAGTTGGAACACTGGCGCTCTTGCAACCATCGCCTCTTTCCATAATGTAAAACACGCCAACTTATCGATAAACGCTTTGTTTTATGCCCCTTCTCCCCCCAAACACTAAAGTAAAAGCCCTTCTTCTCTCCTTATTTGGCCTTACGTTCAACCTCGGGGCCTGGGCCTTCGTCGTCGAGGTTCCCGCAGGGCAAAGCCCCCTCCCCGCTGCTACGGGAGCCGCCAAGGTGAAGCCGGAAGAGATCGTTGCCGCCTTCCAGAAGGATAAGGATGCCGCGACCGCTCAATACGGCACCAAGCCGATCCGGATCACGGGCCAAGTGAAGGGCTTCAACCCCGACCACGCCTTCGCCCACGACCAGGACCTCTTCATCCTCCTCACCCCGGAAGGGAGCCCCTGCGAGGTCTACGTCTGCTTCTCCCGGCCCCAGTTGGAGACGACGTTCCGTTTCCCTGCCGACAAGAAGCCGAAGGTGACCAACCCGAGTTATGCGGGCTACACCCGCCAGATCGAGCAGGGCTACACGAAGCCCTACTTCGACCGGGACCTCAACATGATCGCCCTCCACGACTCGGAAACACTCTCCCCGCCGGCTTCAACCGCCAAGACCGGCCCGAAGCCGACCCCCGTCGGCTTCTCCGCCGACAAGATCCCCCTCGTCGCCGTCGGCGACCCGATCGACGTCGATGTCCTGTTCGAGCAGGCGGCCCCCGACGGCAGCGTCATCTTCAACGCCACGGCAATCCCGCCCGCGCCGGTGAAGAAGTAGGGATCCGTCCTTTCCCCAATACCGGGAAATACCCGGTTTTTCGGTTGTCGCCGGGGAGGGGTTTCGGCAAACTGCCCCTTTCCTATGGCAGAACCCGTTCCGCAGACCCCCGGCGATAGTTACGACGCGTCGAAAATCACCAAACTCGAAGGGCTGGAGGCTGTCCGGAAACGGCCCGGCATGTACATCGGCCACACCGACGAGCGGGGCCTCCACCACTGCGTCTTCGAGGTCGTCGACAACTCGATCGACGAACACCTGGCCGGCTTCTGCAAGAAGATCGAGGTGACGATCCACGTCGACGGTTCCATCTCCATCCGCGACGACGGCCGCGGCATCCCGGTCGAGATGAAGCCGGAGTTCAAGATGCCCGCCGTCGAGTTGGCCCTCACGAACCTCCACGCGGGCGGCAAGTTCGGCCAGGGCGCCTATAAGTATTCCGGCGGCCTCCACGGCGTCGGCGCGAAGTGCGTCAACGCCCTCTCCGAGTGGTTCGAGTGCGAGATCTCCCGCGACAGCAAGGTCTACCTCATCACCTTCGCCCAGGGGAAGACCGTCAAAAAGCTGGAAGTCATCGGCAAGTCCCGCGCCACCGGCACCCAGATCACCTTCAAGCCCGATGCGGAGATCTTCACGATCACGACCGAGTTCAAGTTCGAGCTCCTGGCCAACCGCCTCCGCGAACTCGCCTTCCTCAACCCCGGCCTCGAAGTCATCCTGGGCGACGAGCGGCAGGCCGCCGTCCCCGGCTCCCACGGCGAGGGGGAGACCGCCCCCGAGGGGAGCGGCCGCTTCGAGCGGTTCCTCTTCAAGAACGGCATCGAGGAATTCGTCAAGCAGTTCGCCCAGAGCCGCCAGCCGATCCACCCGAAGCCGATCGTCGTCTCCAAGCAGAAGGACGAGATCATCCTCGACTGCGTCCTCCAGTACAACGACGGCTTCACCGACCAGATCCTCTGCTACACCAACGGCATCCCGAACCCCGACGGCGGCACCCACCTCTCCGGCTTCCGCACGGCGCTGACCCGGTCGATCAACCAGTACGCGCGGTCGAACGGGATCATCAAGGACAAGGACCCCGCCATCACCGGCGACGACGTCCGCGAGGGCCTCGTCTGCGTCCTCTCCCTGAAGCATCCGCACCCCAGCTTCGAGTCGCAGACGAAGGTGAAGCTCGTCAACACCGAGGTCGAGGGCGTCGTCGCCTCCTGCGTCTACGAGGCCCTCATGTCGTTCTTCGACGCGAACCCGGCGGTGGCGAAGAAGGTCGTCGAGAAAGGCCTCACCGCCGCCCGCGCCCGCGAGGCGGCCCGCAAAGCCCGCGAGGTGGTCCGCAAGTCGGCCCTCACCGGCGGCGGCCTCCCCGGCAAGCTGGCCGACTGCTCCAGCCGCAATCCGGAAGACTCCGAACTCTTCATCGTCGAGGGCGACTCCGCAGGCGGCTCCGCCAAGCAGGGCCGCAACCGGCAATACCAGGCGATCCTCCCGATCAAGGGCAAGATCATCAACGTGGAGAAGGCCCGCCTCGACAAGGTCCTCCAGAACGACGAAATCCGGACCCTCATCACCGCCATCGGCACCGGCATCGGCAACGGCGACGGGGAGGGGGCCTTCGCCCTCGACCGGCTGAAGTACCACAAGGTCATCATCATGACCGACGCCGACGTCGACGGCTCCCACATCCGCACCCTCCTCCTCACCTTCTTCTTCCGCCAGATGCCGGAGCTGGTCCGGCAGGGCTTCATCTACATCGCCCAGCCCCCCCTCTACCAGGTCGTCCGCAAGAAGAAGGAACAGTACGTCGATAACGACCACGAGCTCAACCGGATGCTGATCGGCCTCGGCGCGAACGAGGTCCGCATCGTCGATCTGAAGCAGAAGAAGGAATTCGGCGAGAAGCACCTCACCGAGGTCCTCGACCTCCTGGAGTCCCTCGACAAGTTCAAGAAGGCGATCGAGCGGCACGGCGGCGACTTCAACGCCTACATCGAAGCCGGCACCCCCCTTCCCAAGGGCGGCCTCGACCTGCCCAAGCACCTCATCAAGATCCGGGCCGGCAACGAGGAATCGGTCGCCTACCTCCACGGCGAGGACGACCTCGCCCGCTTTGCCGACGCCAACCCCGACCTCCAGCTCTTCGGCCCGCCGCCCGTCCCCGAGGGGGAAGAGGGGAAACCGGAGACGAAGGCCGAAAAGGCCGATAAAGCCGCCGTCTCGCACCGCCGCTTCATCCACGTCGAGCTCCACGAGAGCAAGGCCGTGGCCGACATCCTCGACCGCCTCTCCAAGAAGGGCCTGGAGATCGAGCACTACTCCGCCCAGGACAAGCCCCTCTACGAGCTCCTCGAAGGCAGCGGCGACAACGAGAAGCGGAAGCCCCTCTTCTCGATCGCGGAGATCCTCGACTCGATCAAGGAAGTGGGCCGGAACGGCCTGGAGATCAAGCGATTCAAGGGTCTCGGGGAAATGAACCCGAAGCAGCTCTTCGAGACGACGATGGATCCCCTCAAGCGCCGCCTCCTCAAGGTCGACATCACCGACGCCATCGAGGCCGAGGACATCTTCACCAAACTCATGGGCGACGAAGTCGAACCCCGGCGCCGCTTCATCGAAGATAATGCCTTGAACGTCCGCAACCTTGACGTTTAACATCTAATCCCAGAATGGCTGAGGGTGGGACTGATCTCCTTTACATGGTGAGTGATGCGGGGCGCCGCATCTCGATCAAAACCATCCCCATCCTCCATCAGACAGAAAAGATCATTCATCTGTCGGAAGGAGTCTTCCTGCCCGGCAGCCTCGTGGCGAAGAAGATCCTGGTGAAGGGCGTCGATCCGATTCCGAAGTCGGCCGAAGAGGCCTTGCGCGTCTACATCACGGCGATGCACCGCGTCCACGACGACCTGGAACGGGAACAGAACGTGATCCTGGGACAGATCTCCCAAGCCCAGCAACTCCTGGCGGGCGAGCCGGAGGGAAAGCCCGTCGGCGGCTGATCCCCCCCCCTCGGCCCCCCCTGCGACGTTATCCCCCAACGGAAAAGCCCGGCGGCCCGGGCGAAAATGCGCTATATTCGGAGGGAAGCCCGCGGCTTCCGCCTTCCGAAAGGATTGCGCATGGCCTTCTCCGACCTCACTCCCATCGCCAGTTACCTCGACGCCCATGCGGACGGCAGGATGGAGACGTTCGACGCGGGGCAGCCGCGCCCGATCGTCACGATTTCCCGCCAATGCGGCGCCCGGGGATCCCTCATCGCGGAGAAGGCGGTACCCCTTCTCACAGCGCGGGACGGGGGGCGTCCCTGGATCGTGATGGACGGGGCCCTGGCCGGGAAGGTCGTCGAGGAGCACCGCCTGCCGAAGCGGATCGCCCGGTTCCTGAGCGAGGAGGAGAGCTCCCGGATCGAGGGGGTCGTCGAGGAGTTCCTCGGCCTCCATCCCTCGCGCTGGACCCTTGTCGAGAAGATGGTCCAGACGATCCTCAGCCTGGCCCAGATCGGGCGGGTCGTCTTCGTCGGGCGGGCGGCCCACGTCGTCACCTCCAATTTCCCCCATTCCTTCCACATCCGGATCGTCGCCCCGAGGGAGATGCGCGTTCGCCGGATGATGGAGCTGCTGAACCTCACCGCCGCCGAGGCGGCGCTCTACGTCGACAAGATCGACAAGCAGCGGAAGGTCCTCGTCCGGCGCCACTTCAGCCGGAACATCGACGATCCCGAGGCGTACCACCTTCTCATCAACACGGGCCGGGTCCCCTTCGACGACGCGGCGCGGCTCATCGCGGAATTGGTCCTGCCCTCGGCCTCCCGCCTCCCGGCGCCTCCCGGCGCGCCCGCATGCTGACCCTCCGCGACCTCCGCCGCCGGATCAAGTCGGCATCGAACCTCGTCCAGATCACGCGCGCGATGGAGATGGTCGCGACGGTCCGGGGCCGGAACGCCCAGGCGCGTGCCCTCCCCGGCCATCCCCAGGCGGAGGCCGCACGGCGGATGCTGGCCGGGCTGGGCCGGGATCCCTCCCCGGGCGTCGAGGCCGGGGGCCGCCTGCCCCTGCTGGCC
>CAISZB010000394.1 GCA_903889845.1 uncultured Verrucomicrobium sp.
GCGATTATCCCCAGCCCCGAAGGGCCGTACCTATAACCTGCGCGATAGTGGGTTCGAACCACTGACCTCTCGCGTGTGAAGCGAGCGCTCTACCACTAAGCTAATCGCGCCAAGCCCCGATGGGGACGATGGTGTTAGCAACAATTCCGTGACGTTGCAAGGACGGGCTTGTCTCCCTCCGGTTTCTGATGAATATTGGCCCGCCTATGACCGCTCCCGCCCCCTCTGGAAAGACCCAGGTGAAGCTCGGCCTGATCCAGACCCACGCCTCTCCCGATCCGGCGGAGAACCTTGCCCGCCAGCTCGCCCTGATCGAAAAGGCCGCCGACGCCGGGGCGCAGATCGTCTGCACGCAGGAACTCTTCCGCTCCCCCTACTTCTGCCAGTCGGAGGACCACGCCTTCTTCGGCCTGGCCGAGGAGATCCCCGGCGGTCCCAGCACCCAGGCCCTCATGGCCCTCGCGAAGAAGCGGGGCATCGTCCTCGTCGGCTCCCTCTTCGAGAAGCGCTCCGCGGGGCTCTACCACAACACCGCCGTGATCATCGATGCCGACGGCTCCCTCCTCGGGATCTACCGGAAGATGCACATTCCCGACGACCCGCTCTTCTACGAGAAATTCTACTTCACCCCCGGCGACACCGGCTTCCGCGCGTGGCAGACCCGCTACGGGCGGATCGGCGTCCTCGTCTGCTGGGACCAGTGGTATCCGGAGGGGGCGCGGCTCACCGCCCTTCAGGGGGCGCAGATCCTCTTCTATCCCACGGCGATCGGCTGGCACCCCTCGGAGAAGGCGGAGCACGGCGTCAACCAGCACGGCGCGTGGGAGACGATCCAGCGGTCCCACGCCGTCGCCAACGGCTGCTACGTCGCGGCGATCAACCGCGTCGGGCATGAAATCCTCCCCTCCGTCGGCGGGGCGGGGATCGAGTTCTGGGGACAGAGCTTCGTCGCCGGGACCTCGGGCCAGCTTCTCGCAAAGGCCTCCGCCGACAAGGAGGAGGTCCTCATCGTCGAGATCGACCTGGCGAAGGTCGATGAGACGCGGACTCACTGGCCCTTCTTCCGCGACCGTCGGATCGACGCCTACGGCGATCTCACCCGCCGCTTCATCGACTAGAGCCTTGCCTATGTTCCGCACCGAGACAGGGACCCCGGCCGCTGCCGGTTACCGGATGCCCGCCGAGTGGGCGCCCCATGCTGCGACGTGGCTGACCTGGCCCCGTCCCGAGGGGATCAGCTTCCCCGGCCGCTATGACGGGATCGTCCCCCCGATCTGGGCGCGCCTCGCGGGGCTTCTTTCCGAGGAGGAGGAGGTTCACATCAACGTCTTCTCCGACGCCCACCGCGCCGAGATCGAGGCCGCCCTCCGTGAGGCGAAGGTTTCCTTCGGGGAGGGGACGCCCGTCCATCTGCACCCCTTCCCGGCCTACGAGCCATGGTGTCGCGATCACGGCCCGATCTTTGTGACGAAGGAAAGCGGGGAGCGCGCGGTCGTCGACTGGGGGTACAACGCCTGGGGCGGGAAGTATCCCCCGTGCGATCTCGACGACGCCGTGCCGCAGCATGTGGCGCGGCTCCGGGATTTGCCCCTCTACCAGCCCGGCATCGTGATGGAGGGCGGCTCCCTCGACGTGAACGGCGCGGGGACTCTCCTGACGACCGAGTCGTGCCTCCTCAACCCGAACCGGAATCCCCACCTCTCCAAGGCGGAGATCGAGCGTTACCTGGCCGACTACCTCGGCATCCAAAAAGTGCTGTGGCTGGGCGACGGCATCCTGGGCGACGACACCGACGGCCACGTCGACGACCTCACCCGCTTCGTGAGCGTCGATACGGTCGTCACGGTTGTCGAAGCCAACCCGAAGGACGAGAACTATGCCCCCCTCCGGGAGAACCGCGAGCGCCTCGCGACGATGACGACGGCCTGCGGGCGGCCTCTGCGCGTCGTCGATCTGCCGATGCCCTGCGCCCGCTACTGCGAGGGGCAGCGCCTGCCCGCCAGCTACGCCAACTTCTACATCGCCAACGGGAAGGTCCTCGTCCCCGTCTTCGACGATCCCGCCGATGCCCGGGCGTGCGCCATCCTGCAGGACCTCTTCCCCGATCGCCGCGTCGTCCCCTTCGACGCCGTCGATCTGATCTGGGGCCTGGGGGCACTCCATTGCATCACGCAGCAGGAACCGCTCTGACGGATCGATATTTGCGGTGTCATCCCCTGCGTCACTTCGGCGTACGGGTAAATTCCCTCATTATTCGTAAAAAGTTTTGACCGCAAACGGTACGGAACGGTAGAGTTGCAAGATTCCGAACATTCGCCACGGCGGATCTCGGAAATAGACCCTACGACTCTATGCTTCATCGCCCCGGCTCTCTGTGCGTCTGGCTTCTCGCCCTTGCGGTGTGGGGCGCTTTTTTTCCGGGCCTTTTGGCCCAGAACGACGAGGCGATTATCAAATTCAAGGAGGGCTCCGACGGACTGAAGTCCGACTGGGTCGATGCCCCGAACGGCGGTCCCGCCGGAACGTCCTCGACCCCGGTCGATTCGAAGCGCTGGCTGAAAATTGACGCCCAATTCACGGTCGATTCCCCTGTTGACGTGATCCCCGAGGCGAAGTTCAAGGTCTACCTCGAAGTGCCCGACATCAAGCGGCCCAAGGACTCCACCAACAACAAGTTTATCATCCTCACCGGCGAGGCGACCTACGTGAACCTCCCGGCGGTGACCCCCGGGCGCGAGCTTCACGTCACGTTTTACGTCCACCCTTTCACGGTGAACCGGTACGGCGGGGAGCGGAACTTCCACTTTTCCCAGGACCAGAACGTCCACATCGATGCTTACATCGGTGAGCAGAAGGCGGCCTCGAAGGATGCCTTCGACGTCCCGGCCGGCGACAAGAATTGGTACCTTTCCGAAACCGAGAAGAAAACCCCCGGCCTGGTTCTGACGAAGGAACAGAGCCCGTGGAGCGGCGCCGACGCGGGCTCCTATCCCCAGGCCAAACTCAAGGCGGCATCCGGGGAGTAGCTCCACAAGCTTTTTTAGCTCTTTTAGGGTCCATTCCTCATGTCTTCCTCCTCGATCCTCGCCCTCGACATCGGTTCCCACACGGTCAAATTCGGCGAATTCTCGGCCACGAAGGAAGGCGCCCTCACGCTCCACCGCTTCGGCTCCGCGCCCCTGGGCCTCGATCCGAACAAGGACGAGAACCGCCACGCCGCCGTCACCGCCGCCCTCCGGCAGGTGGTCGGTCCCGTGAAGGGGGGCCGGACGTTCTTCTCCGTCGCGGGCCACGCCGTCTTCATGCGCGGGGTGAAGCTGCCGCCGGTCGATGCGATGCAGCTCGACCAGATGATCGCCTTCGAGGCGCAGCAGATCGTCCCGTTCCCCCTCAGCGAAGTAGTCTGGGACTTCCTCACCATCGCCGGCACCGGAGGCGAGAAGGAGGCGATCATCGTCGCGATCAAGACCGACCTCCTGGAGAGCGAGAACGCCTCCGTCCGCGCCGCCGGGCTGGAGCCCGCCCTCATCGACGTCGGTCCCTTGGCGCTTTATAACGCCTACCGGTACAACTACACCCCCGCCGACCACTGCGTCCTCCTCGTCGACATCGGCGCCCGGTCGACCAACCTCCTCTTCATCGAGGGGAACCGCCTCTACACCCGCATCCTTCCCTTGGCGGGGAACACGATCACGCAGACCATCTGCAACGAGTTCCAGGAACCCTTCACCATCGCGGAGACGCTGAAGATCGAGAAGGGCGGCGTCCACCTCGGCGGCGCCTACGCCCAGCCGGAGGACCGCGACGGGGCCCGCCTCTGGAAGCTGGGCCGGAACGTCCTGGGCCGCATCCAGACGGAGATCAACCGCTCCATCATCTTCTACCGCAATCAGCAGGGCGGCAGCGCCCCGCAGCAGATCTACCTCACGGGCGGCACCTCGCGCCTGCCCTACCTCGACCACTTCCTCGCGGAGAAATTCGCCGTCCCGGTCGAGTTCTTCAACCCTCTGCGCAACGTGACGGTCGGCGCCGGGGTCGATCGGAACGGCCTCTCCCTCACCGGGCACGCCTTCGGTGAGGTCGTGGGCCTGGCCCTGCGCGGCGCGGGGCCGACCCCCTCCGCCATCTCCCTCAAGCCGAAGTCGGTCTCCGAGGCGGAGAAGAACCGCAGCCAGGGGCCGATCGTCGGCGCGGCGCTGTTCGCTTTGGTCTTGGCCTTTGCTGTCCCGGCGCTGGCGATGTACCTGAAGCTCGGCGCGATCACCGAGACCTCCTCCGCGATTGCGGCGAACGTCGATCGCCTCAAGCCGGTGGCCGACGAGGCGGCCAAGTTCGAGAAGGAGAGCGACGACCTGATGCGCCGCTTCAAGGCGGGCGACCGCGTCCTCGCGCAGCGGGACCAGTGGCTCCGCTTCCTGAACACGCTCAACGCGAAGATCCCCGTCGGCATCTGGATCACCCAGTTCACGCCGACGAATGGCGGCCAGGCCCCCGATGCCGAAGGCGGCGACGCCGCCCCCGCGGCAAGAAGGGGGGGCCGCCCTGCCGCCCCGAAGATCACCCAGATCGAGATCAACGGCATCTGCGAAAAGGATCAGGGCCTCAACGCGCTGACCGATTTCGTGAAGGCCCTGGCCGACACCGGCCTCTTCGACCTCAAGCCGGAGCAGGCCTCCAACGCCATCGTCAAGGGCGACCCCTCCGAGTCGGCCACCCAGCTCGGCTGGAGCTACGTGCTGAGCCTCAAGCTCAAGAACCCGATCGAGCTCGCCCCCTAGAGAGCCTACTGAGCCTATTCACTGCCTTTTTCCATGAGCTCCAAAGTTTCCCTCACCCCCTTGCAATGGATCGCCATCGGCGGTGCCGTCGGCATCGTCATTCTCGGCGGCGTGGGGCTCTTCCTCCTGGCGGGGAAGGTCTCCGACGCGCAGGCCGCCCTTGAGCAGCAGTCTTCCGAGTACAAGGGGCTGGTCGGTCGCCGGACCTTCCCGAGTCCGGAGAACATCGAGGTCCTCAAGGCCAATAATCAGGCGCTGAAGCAGGCCATGGCCGTCGCCGAGAAGCGGCTCCGAGCCGAGGATTCCGCCCTCCCGAAGATCGAGGAGCAGGACCCCATCGACTTCAAGCAGGCCATCGCCGACCAGCTCGACAAGCTCAAGGCGGACGCGGCGAAGAACGGCGTCCGGATCGAGGCCCCCGCCGCCGACTTCGGCTTCAGCGCCTATCGCAGCGGACGTCCCTCCGGTCGTCCGGCGACGAAGATCCTCGGCAAGCAGCTCTTTGCCGTCCAGCAGGTCGCCACCGCCCTCATCAACGCCCACGTCGGCGCGATCGCGGCCGTCCGCCGCACGATGGACGAGGACAATCCCGGGACGCCCTCGACCCAGGGCCAGTCGGGGCCCGAATTCCTCCGGGCCGCCATCGCCCCCTCCCAGGACCGCCTCTACACGGCCTATCCCCTGGAGGTCGAGTTCATCGGGACCGAGGCTTCCCTGCGGGATGCCTTGGCCGCCCTCTCCCAGAACAGCGCGATCTTCGTTCCCCGCTTCCTGACCATTTCCAGCCTCCGCACCTCGGCCCCCGTCCTCGCGCAGTTGGAGACCGATTCCCTGCAAGTGAACGACCGGGGCAAGCCTCGCACCTTCATCGTCGCCATGGGCGGGGAAGCGATCCACGTCCGGCTCCGTCTCGACCTGATCGATTGGGGCAACGGCGCAGCGCTCAGCAAGGCCCCCGCCGCCAAGAAGAAATAGCGTAACCAGAACCATCGAAAGCCGACCATGGAAACCGCCTCCTCCTGGCACCGTATCCTTCTCCTCTCCGCCCTCATCCTCCTGATCGGGGCGGCCGGGTGGGAGGTCTACGAGTATCCCGGCTCCGTCGGGCAGATCCGGGCCTTCGGGAACAGCGGCGGCACCGGCAAGAAGCTGGCCGCCCTCTCCCTCGACACCCTGGCGCCGACGCGGGACCAGTGGGTGACCCCCACGCCGTGGAATTTGCCGACCGCGAAAAATCAGCTCTTCACCGCCCGGCGCTGGCTCTACTTCTCCGATTCGAAGCTGCCGAAGCTGGCGGGCGACGAGGTCAAGATCGGCCCGATCCCCCTTTCCTGGTTCATCCAGAATCACCTCGACCCGAGCGATCCCGACATCCTCACCCTCGACAGCGACGGCGACGGGTTCACCAACCTCGAGGAGTTCACCGCCGGGACCGATCCGCGCGATCCGAAGAACCATCCCAGCTACGCCGACCTCCTCCGAGTCCAGAAGGTCGATTCCGCCTCCTTCCACATGACCTTCGCCAGCCGCAACGCGGGGGCGACGGCCGCCGACGATCTTTACCAGGTCAACACGCCCGATGGGAAGAAGAGCTCCTACATGGTGAAGATCGGCGACTCCTTCGAGGGCTTCAAGGTGATCGCCTACCGGCAGAAGGAAGGGGAGAAGAAGATCGGCACCATGGTGGTGACCGGCGACATCTCCGAGCTGGAACTGAAGAAAGAGGCGACGGGCGAGACCGTCATCCTCCTCATCCGCGACGAGAAGGACGTTCCCGGCATCTCCGCCTCGTTCATCGTCCTGCTGGCCAATGCCTACAAGAAGCCCTTCACCGTCGCCAAGGGGGAGGAATTCAGCGTCGATGTGACTCCGGGCCCCGCGATCCCGGCGGAGACCCTTCACTTTCAGTTCGTCTCTTCCGAAGGCACGGGGGCGGCCCTCACGGCGACTCTGCTCAGTCCCGAGACGAAGCAGTCGCGCACGGTGCCGATGCTGAAGCCGGACGAACTCAAGCGCTTCGGCGGTAAATAATGGGGATGCCACTGCGACTCTTTTCGATGTGATAAAGGTTGATTTTTACTCTTTTAATTGAAAATATCCCCTTCGCCCTATATGGAAAATGTTGTGAGACC
>CAISZB010000395.1 GCA_903889845.1 uncultured Verrucomicrobium sp.
ATCAACGACAAGCACATCGAGATCATCGTCCGCCAGATGCTCCGCAAGGTGAAGATCACCGATCCGGGCGACACCCAGTTCCTCTGGGGCGAACAGATCGACCGCCTCGCCTTCGAGGCCGAGAACCGCGACATCGAGGAGAAGGGCGGCAAGCCCGCCGAGGCCTCGCCCGTCCTCCTCGGCATCACGAAGGCGTCGCTGGAGACGGAGAGCTTCATCTCCGCCGCCAGCTTCCAGGATACCACCCGCGTCCTCACCGAGGCGGCGACCCTGGGCAAGATCGACAACCTGCGCGGCTTCAAGGAGAACATCATCATGGGGCACCTCATCCCCGCGGGCACGGGCTTCATCACCCACCGCTCCCTCCGGCTCATCGAGCTGGGCGAGCCGGTCGGCGAACCCGTCATCAACCGCGAGAAGCGGGAAGGCCGCGAGGGCGAGGACATCGAGAGGTCGAAGGTCGAGTTGGCCCAGGCTTTGGGCTAAGATGCCATGAAGACTAAAAAACGCGCCTCCGAAAGGGGGCGCGTTTTTTTGTTTGGAGGGGGCGCGAAGGGGAGGGGCACCCCTTCGGGGTAGGGACTGCCGTCGCGATAGCGACAAAGAGATAAAGGGGCCAACTGACTAGTAGGGCCGGGAGGCAACAATCGCGCTTTGCGCTTACCTGTATAGCTGGAGGCGATTCGGGGATTCAGCCGAGGCTGCGCCTCGGGAGAAGAATAGCCTCCACCGCGCGCGCTTTTCCCCCTACAGCCTCCGAGCTGGGACTGCCTGCGCGATAGCGCAATCCACCCAAAGGGGAAACCAACTGGCAGGGGCGGGAGCCAACCTGAGGGGGCACCCCTCAGAAGCCTACAAACGCGCGGTGCGCATGGAGCTGTACAGGGAAGCAAAGCGATTCTACCCGGTCCCGAAGGGCATACCCACAATCTCTCACCTCGAAGGGCCGCCTCTCTACGATTGCAATACCCAGAGGGAGGCGTAGCATTACTGGCACGGGGAGTCCTTCGTAAGGACTGAGAGGTTGCCTGCCCTTCCGGGGCGGAAAGGCAACGACCCGATGAACCTGATCCAGATCATGCTGGCGTAGGGAGGAAGCCGATGCGGCGTACGCCGTTGTTTTTCCTTCTTTCGCCTCCGGCAAGACGAAAGAAAGAACGATGAGCGAGACGACTTCTGCAAACGGCAAGGGCATTCCTGAGATGCCCGATTCCTCCCACTACGCTTCCCTGTTCCCCAGCTCGCGCAAGGTCTACGTCGAGGGGCAGGCTCCCGGCGTCCGCGTCCCGCTCCGCGAGGTCTCCCTTTCCCAGACACGCAACTTCAAGGGCGAGCTGGAGACGAATCCCCCCGTCCGCCTCTACGACACCTCGGGACCCTACACCGATCCGACCGTGGCCATCGATGTCCGCAAGGGCCTCGCCCCGCTCCGCGCCGCCTGGATCGCGGGCCGTGGCGATACGGAACCCTACACGGGCCGCCCCGTCGAGCCCCGCGACAACGGCTACCTCTCCGAGGTCCACGCCGCCGGGGCGCAGCTCAAGGAGAAGAACCGGCTCGAAATCTTCCAGGGGAAGCGGACACCCCTCCGCGCGAAGCTGGGCGCGAACGTCTCCCAGATGCACTACGCCCGCAAGGGGATCGTGACGCCGGAGATGGAATACATCGCGATCCGGGAGAACCTGGGCCGCGAGTTCGTGGCCCAGGAAGCGACGCGCAGCGGCGACCGCCGTGCGCTGAACCTCCAGCACGCCGGGGAGGGCTGGGGCGCCCGCATCCCGAAGGTGATCACGCCCGAGTTCGTCCGCGCCGAGGTCGCCGCGGGCCGCGCGATCATCCCGGCGAACATCAACCACCCGGAGAGCGAGCCGATGATCATCGGCCGCAACTTCCGCGTGAAGATCAACGCGAACATCGGCAACTCCGCCCTCGGCAGCTCGATCGAGGAGGAGGTGGAGAAGCTGACGTGGGGCATCCTCTGGGGCGCCGACACGACGATGGACCTCTCCACCGGGAAGAACATCCACGAGACGCGCGAGTGGATTCTCCGCAATAGCCCCGTCCCCATCGGCACCGTCCCGATCTACCAGGCCCTGGAGAAAGTCGGCGGCAAGGCCGAGGAACTGACGTGGGAAATCTACCGCGACACCCTCATCGAGCAGGCGGAGCAGGGCGTCGACTACTTCACAATCCACGCGGGCGTCCTTCTCCGTTACGTCCCGTGGACGGCCCGCCGCCAGTGCGGCATCGTCAGCCGCGGCGGCTCGATCCTCGCGAAGTGGTGCCTCTCCCATCACAAGGAGAACTTCCTCTACACCCACTTCGAGGAAATCTGCGAGATCATGAAGGCCTACGACGTCTCCTTCTCCCTCGGCGACGGCCTCCGCCCCGGTGCGGGCGCCGACGCGAACGACGACGCCCAGCTCGGCGAGCTGGAGACCCTCGGCGAACTGACCCAGATCGCCTGGAAGCACGACGTCCAGACGATGATCGAGGGCCCCGGCCACGTTCCGATGCACCTCATCAAGGAGAACATGGACCTCCAGTTGAAGCATTGCCATGAGGCCCCCTTCTACACCCTCGGGCCGCTGACGACCGATGTCGCCCCCGGCTACGACCACATCACCAGCGCCATCGGCGCGGCGATGATCGGGTGGTTCGGCTGCGCGATGCTCTGCTACGTCACGCCGAAGGAGCACCTGGGCCTCCCGAACAAGAAGGACGTGAAGGACGGGGTCATCGCCTACAAGATCGCCGCCCACGCCGCCGACTTGGCGAAGGGTTTCCCCGGCGCCCAGGACTGGGACAACGCCCTCTCTAAGGCCCGGTTCGAGTTCCGCTGGGACGACCAGTTCAACCTTGCGATGGACCCGCCGACGGCCCGGGAATTCCACGACCAGACCCTCCCGCAGGACGGCGCAAAGCAGGCCCACTTCTGCTCCATGTGCGGGCCGCAGTTCTGCTCGATGAAGATCACCGAGGATGTCCGCCGCTATGCCGAGGAGAAGGGCTACACCGCCGACGAGGCGCACAAAGCCCTTGAGGCGGGCCTGGCCGAGAAGGCCGCCGAGTTTCAGCAGGCCGGTGCCGAGGTCTACGCGAAGGCGTAGGTCCTGTCAGCGAATTGCGGCGGGCCGCGCCGGAGGGGCTGCTTTCCCTCGCGACCCCTTCGATATTCCCCTACGGCCCCGCTGAGGCGACGGGCGCGGAGGAAGCCGCCGGGGCCGAGGCCGTCGGTGTGGCGCTCGACGCGGCGGGGGGCGCCGCGTTCCCCGCCGGGGCCGAGGCATCGGGCTCGTCGTCGAAGAGGAAGTGTTCCCGCCGCAGGCGCGTCAGCGCGTCGCGGAACTCGGCCCGGTTCGGGCCGCCCAGGGCCTCCAGCCGCCGGTAGAGGTCGGCGGCGGCGCGCCAGTTCTCCTGCCGCTTCCGCAACTCGGCGGCGTCGATCCCCGCCTTCGTCCGCCAGAACGTCTCCGGCGGGGCGCCGGTTGCCGCGACCCCGGCGGGGAGGGTCTGCCCGTTGAGGACGGCGAGGTAGAGCGTGAGGGCGTCGTCGATCCGGTTCAGCTTCTCGAAGCACTTCCCGCGCATGTAGGCCGCCTCGTTCCGCTGGGAGAAATCGCCCTGCGCGCCGTTGAGGAGAGTGCCGTAGACCGAGGCGGCCTGCTCGTAGCGGGTCGGGTCGCTCCCGCTCCCGGCCAGGGCGTAGAGGGCGTTCCCCTTGCGAAGCGTGGCCGTCACGAAGAGGGAGCCGCTTTTTTCCGTCCCCAGGACGGCGTCGAAGAGGGCGATCGCGTTCGTGTACTTCCCCTGCAGGTGGTAGGCCAGGCCCTGGAGGAGCCGCGCGGCGGCCTTCCGCGGGGAGGCGTCGGGGATCTTCTCCAAAATCTGGATCGCCGTCCCGTAATCCTTCAACTGCAGCGCCGATTCCCCGGCGAAGTAGAGCGCCTCCGGGACGAGCGGGCTGTCGGGATAATTCTTCGCCATCGTCTCGAAGTGGGTCTGCGCGCTCGCGTAGTCCTGCTGCTGGTGGAAGAACTCCGCCGCCGTGAAGAGGATCGCCGCCGCCTCCGGGCTCTTGTCGAAGCGGCGGGCCAGGGCCAGGAGCTGCTCCCGCGCCTGCTCCGAGGTGAGCCGCCCCGCCTCGTAACTGACCATGACGGAAGCATAGCCAGCCTCGGCGACGCGGGGATCGTCAGGGAATTCGTTGGCAATCCGATAGTAGAGAGCCAGGGCCTCATCGGTCTTGCCCGCCGCCCGTTCCAGGTCGGCCAGCCGGAGGAGGAGGAGCGGCTTCTGGGCCTTGAAGAGCGCCCCGGCATCGCCCTGCGCCTTGTCGGCCTTGTCCAGGGCATCGCGGTACGCGGCCCGGGCATCGTCGGGCTTCCCCGCCTTCTGCAGCAGCGCCGCCTTCTCCATCACGACGCGGACGGCGAGGGAACTGGCCGGGAAGGCCTTGGTAAAATCGCCCTCGGTCTGGAGGAAGCCGGGCAGATCGCCCGTCCGGGCCTCGCTCAGGAGGAGGTTGAAGAGCGCCTTTTCCGTCGTGGTCGTCCCCGTCGCCGGCGCGCCTGCGCCTTGGACGGGAGCGGCGGCCTTCCGGTAGAGGTCGGCGGCCTTCGCGTAGTCGCCCTTCGTGAAATAGATCTCGGCCGCCTTGAACTGGGCCTCCCGCGCCATCGGCGCTGCCGAGGGGTCGCTCGAAGCCTGGACCGCCTCGACGCAGTTTTGCAGGGAGGTCAGGGCCTGGTCGGTCTTCCCCGCATCGGCGTAGAGCTGGCCCAGGCGGGAACAGGCGGCGGCCTTCCAGATCGTCTGCGGGTAGGCGGTGAGAAGGGCCTCGAAGGTCTGGATCGCGTCGGAGGGGGCGCTGTTGTCGGCCTGGCTCGACGCGATGGCGAAGAAGGCCGCCGAGGCCGTCACGGGGGACTTCTCGTTCTTGGCGAATTCCCGCAACTTCGCCTGCGCCTCCGGGAGCCGCTGAAGCGCCGCCGCGCTGCCGAGGTAGAGGCGGAAGGCGGCCAGCTTCTCCGGCTCGGCCTGGGCCAGGGTGTAGGCTTTCTCGAACGCCGCCATCGCCCGGCCCGCATCGCCCGTCTTCTGGTAGCCGTTGCCGAGGTCGAACCACGCCTCGGCGACGAGGGACTGGGGATAGGCCTTCCCGTTGTCGACGATCCGGCGGAAGAAGCCGACCGCCTCGGCGTTCTTCCCCCGCAACAGGGCCAACTCCCCACGCCAGTAGTCGGCCTCGAACGCCGCCGCCGAGTTCGGCTTCACTTTCCGCGCCGCGAGGGCGTCGAGCGTCGCCACGGCGTCGTCGAGGCGGTTGTCGGCGATCTCGATCTTCGCCAGGACCAGGGCCGCCTTCTCCCCCGCCTCCGTCGGCGGCTGCGCCTGCATCAGGGAGGCGAGGAGGGCGCGGGCGTCGTTCCCGTTCCCCTCCTTGTAGAGTGTCCAGGCGAGGCTAAGCTGGGCCTGGCCGGAAGCCGCCACGGGTGCCGAGCCGTAGCGGGCCAGGAGGTCGCGGTAAGCCTTCTCCGCCTCGGGCCAGTTCCCCTGCGCCGCGAGGGTCTCCCCGCGCCAGAAGACGAAGGAAGGGGCCGAGGCATCGGGCGCATCGGGAGCTGAGACGAAGACCGCCAGGGCCTGCCCGTATTGGCCGAGAAAATAGAGCGCGCGCCCCTGGAGAAAGAGGACGTCGAAGCGAAGGGGACTCTTCGGCGATTTTTGCAGGAAGGCCTTCGCCCCCCCGTTCACCTTCTCGAAAAGCCCCGCGTCGAAGCTCCCCTGGAGGTCGGCGAGTTGTCGCGCCTCGTCGTCGGAGGGGGTGGCGGGAGGCGTCGGCGCAGGAGCGGCAGCCGCAGAGGGAGCCGGAGCCGAGGCGGAGGATGACGCCGCCGAAGAGGAAGCCGAAGAAGCAGCAGGGGAGGGCGCAGCCTGGAGCGGAACCGCGAGGAAGGCGAGGCCGAGGGAAGCAAGGCGGAGGCGAAAGGGGACGGAAAGCACCGTCAGAAAACGTAGAGGGGGGATGGAG
>CAISZB010000396.1 GCA_903889845.1 uncultured Verrucomicrobium sp.
GAAGAGGAGGAGGAAGAGGACGCCGGAGAGGCGGCCCCGCCACGGATTGCCCCAGCCGGTCCTCCCCAGGAGGAGCCAGCCCGCCCCGGCGAAGCCGACGGTCCCGAAGAGGGCGGGAAGGGACAGCGGCAAAGCCCCACCGAGGGTGCATCCGACGGCGAAGGCGAGGGCGGGGAGGAAGAGGGGCGAGCGGGGGACGGCTGGGCGGGGGACTTCGTGCTGGACGCCGTCCCGCATAGCGTCAGCCCAGGCGGTTCTTGAAGACGGTGACCTCGGGGGCAAGGCGTCCGCTGAACTTCGGCACCTCGGCGGGGTAGCCGACGGGGAGGAGGAGGGCGATGGCGATGTCGGGGTTGTCTGCGGCACCGATCACTTTTTTAACGCCTTCCTCGGACCAGCCGTTCATGTAGCAGGAGCCGAGGCCGAGGCTCTCCGCGGCCAAGGCGGTGTGGGTGGCGGCGATCAGGGCGTCCTTCATGGCGTATTCGCGGTCGAGGCCGCTGTTTCTGAGACCGGTATGGAAATCGGGGACGGCCTTGGCGAAGTAGTCGGCGGCGCGCTCCGGCCAGGCGTCGAGGCGGCGGGCCTCGGCAATCGTGGCGGGAAAGGTCTTGGCCCACGCCTTAAGGTCGACGGCGAAGACGAAGACGACGGGGGCCTGGGCAACCTGCTTCTGCTTCCAGGAGACCTCGGCGAGGGCCTCCTTCTGCTTCGGGTCCTCGACAAGGACGATGCGCCAGGGCTGGACGTTGAAGCTGCTGGGCGCGGCAAGGGTGAGGGCGACGAGCTGGTCGAGGATCTCCGGCGGGATCGGGTCGGGCTTGAAGCTCTTGACGGAACGGCGCAGGAGGATCGCGTCGGGGACGGTCAGGGGGGTGCTGATGCTCATGGAGGGGAGGCGTTAGATCTGTTCTTTGAATCGGCCCTCTTCGAGGTCGATCAGGTCGAAGTGGGTCTCGACGCGGCGGCGCGTGGCGGGGAGGGAGGCGCGGGTCTGGGCGAACTTCGCCTGCTTCTCCGGCGTCTCCGGCTTGCGGTGGGAGAGGCGCTCGTTGAACTCGGCGATGGCGTGGGAGCCGGGCCAGGAAGGGCCGACGGCCTGCCGAAGGCGGGCAAGGACTTCCTCGTCGGTCGACGATTCCTGGGCGATCTTCTCGAAGGTCTTTCCCTCCATGCAGAGGAAATCGAGGAGGAATTTGTCGAAGCCGGTGGTGAGGTAGTTGTAGCCGGGGAGCTTCCCGGCGGGACAGTAGCGGGCCTTGTCGACGAGGCGGGGGAGGTGGTAGATGCCGCCGAGTTTCTCGTAGGGACTGCGGGGGAGGACTTCCGGCTGGCGCGTGGTCGGAAGGCCCGCCGCAGTCCAGGCCTTCCAGCCCCCGGCGACGGAGCGGACGTTCGTGTATCCCATCTTCCGAAGGCTCTCCCCGGCGAGGGCGGAGCGGTAGCCGCCGCCGCAGTAGAGGAGGAGGGGGAGGTCGGTGTCGGGGAAGCGTTTCTCGATATCGCGCTCGATGGTTCCCTTGCCCAGGTGAACGGCGCCGAAGGCGTGGAGGGTGTTCCATTCGCTCTCCTCCCGGACATCGATGAGGTAGGCGTCTCCCTTCTTGGAGAGAAAGGCGGCTTCCTCGACGCCGATCTCGGGGACCTGGGCGAGGGCGGCTTCGACGAGCTTCAGAAAACGGGGACTATGTTCCATGGGTAGCGGAAACTATGCCTCGTGTTGGGGAAAGGTCAACGGGCCGATCCTCTCGACTTTTTTCGGCGATCTCTTTACTTTTCGGGGATGTCCCAGGAATCCTTCGTCGGGCCTTTTTCCTACCATCCTCTCCTTCGCACGGAGCATCCGATCGCCTTCGAGAGTCCCGACCACCTCCACCCCTGGGGAACGGCCCGGGACAATTCCCGCAACCCGAACTTCAACGCGAAGGTGTTCGATCTTTTTCAAGCTTCGCAGGTCTCCCCCCTGCGCGTCCTCGACATCGGGTGTTCCGGGGGCGGCTTCATCAAGGACATGGTCGATGCCGGGCACTTCGCGATGGGATTGGAGGGGAGCGACTATTCCTTCCGGCATCGCCGGGCCGAGTGGGCGACGATTCCCGGCAACCTGAAGACCTGTGACTGTTCGAAGCCCTTCGACATCCTCCAGCAGGAGGGGGAGAAGGTCGGGGAGCGGGTCCGCTTCGATCTCATCACCTCGTGGGAGGTGTTGGAACACCTGAGCGAGGCGGGGCTGGAGCAGCTCTTCCGCAACCTCGCCAACCACCTCGACCCGGAGCGGGGCATCTTCATCGGTTCGGTCTCCCTCGATTCGAGCCAGCACGAGGGGGAGGAACTGCATCAGACGATCCAGCCCGAGGCGTGGTGGCTGAAGAAGATCGAGGACGCCGGGTTCCGGCTGCTGGAACCGGCCCTCCTCTACTTCAACCTCGACTGGATCCGGGGACCGATCCAGGCCGCGCCGGGCAGCTTCCACGTCGTCTTCGGCCTGCCGACGTGCCGGGCGCACGATGCCCGCCTCCTGGAACTGGTGGGCCGCGATTCCCGGAAGATTTACACCTATCTTTACGCCTTCTACGAGGAGCTGGCCCGGAAGGCGGCGACCCTGGACAAGGTGGCTGCCTCCTATCAGCAGACGATCGAGGCCGCGAAGCAGATCGGGCGGCAGAACGAGGCGCTGCTCAAAAAATTCGGCGGCAAGGCGGGCGGGGCATGAAGAATATCGTCTACTTCGACCTCGAAACGCAGAAGAGCGCCGCGGAGGTCGGCGGCTGGCAGAACAAGCGGGACATGAAGATGTCGATCGGCGTGACGTACAGCACGGCGGCCCAGGCCTACCGCATCTACACGGAGGACGAGGCGGAGGACCTGATCCAGGAACTGCGCCGGGCCGACTGCGTCGTCGGCTTCAATATCCTCGGGTTCGATTTCCAGGTGCTGGAGGCCTACACCCTCTTCGACCTCGGCACGGTGGCGGCGCTCGACCTGATGGTCGATGTGGAGAAGTCGCTCGGGCGGCGGCTGGGCCTCGACGCCATCGCCTCGGAGACGCTGGGCGTGGGCAAGACCGGTCACGGCACCGACGCGCTGAAGTGGTGGAAGGAAGGCCGGATGATGGAGATCGCCGAATACTGCTGCTACGACGTGAAGGCGACCAAGTTGGTCCACGAATACGGCGCCAGCCTGGGCCACGTCTACTACCTCAACGACCGGACGAAGCGCCGCGAGGCGATTTCCGTCGGCGGGTGGAAGGTGTGATTTCGCTGAATTCCTGAGCGTATCATAGACGTACTGCGTGGGGAGGATTCCCCTCCCATAGTGATTCCTCCCAAGGAGGTTAGATTCAGCGGAGGTTGCTGCCGCGTAGAAGCATAGCCTGCAAGGCAATGTCTTTCTTTCCCCACCGCATCAGAGCCGGGAGGTTTGGAGGGCGGCACGCCCTCCATTCGTTCAAACGTGCGGGTCGCCTCCAGCTGTACAGGGAAGCGAAGCGATTGTACCCGGTCCCGAAGGGCCGCACCCATAACTTCGCGCTCCCCCGGAGATCGCGACCTTTTTCTCAAAACCCGCTCTGCCGGGTGATCTTCCACTCGTTGACGAGGTCGCGGTTCAGTTCGAGGAGGAAGCGGGAGGGGCTTTGCCAGGCGTCGCGGTAGCCTGCGCTGGCGCGGACGACGGGGTAGGTGAGGTAGAGCTCGTCCTTCGCCCGGGTGACGGCGACGTAGAAGAGGCGGCGCTCCTCTTCCTCGCCGTCGGGGGTCTCGCAGGCGCGGGAGGAGGGGAAGAGGCCGTCGCAGAGCATCATGACGAAGACGGCTTTCCATTCGAGGCCCTTCGCCTGGTGGACGGTGCTGAGGCGGATCGACTCGCCGTTGGCCGCGTCGTTGCGGCGGCGGTTTTTGGAGGCCTCGTCGTCGACGTTCGTGAGGAGGGTGAGCTGGGCGAGGAATTCGTCGGTGCTCTCGAACTGTTCGGAGAAGGCCCGGAGCTGGCTCAGGTCTTCGAGGCGGGCCTCGTAGTTCGGGAACTGGACCTTCATGTAGTCCTCGTAGACGGCCTCGACGACGATCTGGATCATGTCGGAGGTCTGGTCCTTCAATTCGGGGGCGAGGAGCTGGGCGTGGGTTTCGGCCCACTGTTTCCAGGCCTCGACGGCCTTCGCGGGCGGGGCGATGTTCGCCAAGGGCGTACCGGCGGCGAATTTCTGCCAGAGCTTTTCCGCCGTCTTCTCCCCGATGCCGGGGAGCATCCGGGTGATCCGCTTGAAGGAGACTTCGTCCTTCGGGTTCAGCGCCAATTTGATATAGGCGCAGACGTCCTTCACGTGGGCCTGCTCGAAGAACCGGATGCCGCTGGTGATCTGGAAGGGGATGTTCCGGCGCGTCAGCTCCATCTGGAGTTCCATCGCGTGGAAGTGGGCGCGGTAGAGGACGGCGATCTCGTTGGGCGAGACGCCCTCGTCGGTGATGAGCGACTGGATGCGCTTGAGCACGAAGGCGGCCTGCTCGCGGTCGTCC
>CAISZB010000397.1 GCA_903889845.1 uncultured Verrucomicrobium sp.
CCCGGTCCCGAAGGGCCGCATTGACTCCCCCCCTCAAGAAACGAAAAAACCCGGACAGCAAGCTGCCCGGGTTTTCGTCAAACTTGGAAAGAATCCAAGATCGAAGAAGAAGCTTAGAGACTCTTCTTGAAGCCGCTGCCGGCGGAGAACTTCACCGTCTTGGAGGCCTTGATCTTGATCTTCTCGCCCGTCTTCGGGTTGATGCCCGTGCGGGCCTTGCGATTCGCGACCTTGAAGGTGCCAAAACCGATCAGCTGGACGCCGCCCGACTTCTTCACCCCGATCTTGATGCTCTCGATAACGGCCTCGACGGCGCGCTCAGCGGCGGCCTTCGTGGTTTCTTTCCCCAGCGCCTTCTGGACCTGGGCGACCAATTCTGCGCGATTCAAACTCATTGTTTGTTTTTACTCCTTTTTGGTTTTGGCTTTGCTCTCCGCGCCTCATTAACAGGGCGTCGAGCTGCTATTGGCTAGTTACAGTGCGGGAGAAAACCGTCAACTGCAAAAGTGATTTTTTCAAAAAAAGAAATTCCGCGGAAGGGCGTAAAATCAGGCCTCCGCGGCCATCGAGGTCATGCGAAGAAGGCGCCTTCAAGGGCCAGAGCCGCCCGCTCCACCGCGAGGTTCTGATCGACGTTCTGCAACAGGCTCGCATTGAGTTCCTCCAGGGCCCGCACCGCGCGGAAGGCCGTGGAATCAGGCTGAGAAGACACCCCGTCTTTTTCGCCGGCGCCCCAGGCCGCCCGTTCCAACGCCGCGATGAGGCGGCGGCGGGCGAGGAGATACTCGCCCTCGACCGCGGCCTTCATCATCTCCTCCGCCTCGTCGGAAGCGTCGTCGGTTTCGCGGGCCGCCGCTTTCGCCGCACCCTCGATCTCGTCGCGCAATTCCTGGCACCGCGAGGAGAAGAGGGCGGCGCGGAAGTAGGCGCGAAGCGGTCCCGCGGGGCGTCCCTCGGCGCGGAACCAGTCGGCGGCGAAGGCGTCGAAGGCCTCCTCCTCCACGCCATGATCGGCGACGGGCAGGCGGATGCAGCGGGAGAGGATCGTCGGCAGGACGGCCTGCGGCTCCGCCGAGGTGAGGAGGAGGAGGGTGCCGGGCTGCGGCTCCTCCAGCGTCTTGAGGAAGGCGTTCGCCGCGTCGGCCCCGCCGAGGCACATCCGCTCCACCTCGCAGAGGAGGGCGACCTTGTACCCGCCGCGATAGGCCTTCAGGTGGAGCGCCTTTTCGAGGTCGCGGATCTGCTCGATGCGGATGCGGCGCGACTTCGACTCGGGCTGGAGGAGGTGGAAGTCGGGATGGCGGTCGGGCGCTTCCGTGGCGGGCAGATTGAGGATGGCCCCGGCGAGGCGGAGGCCGAGGGCCTTCAGCCCGTTGCGATCCTCCCCGGCGAGGAGGTAGGCGTGGGCCAGGCGGCCGTCGGAACGGGCGCGGGCGATCCGGGAAACGATTTCGTCAGGCGGGAAAGGCATCGCGCTAAAGGACAAATGCCTCGGTGAAGTGCTTCCAGACGGCCTCCGCCACAGCCTCGGGGGAACCGTCGGCGTCGATCCGCTTGATCCGGTGGGGCTCGACCTCGGCGAGGCGGAGGAAGCCGTCCCGGACGCGCGCGAAGAACGCCTCGTCCTCTTCCTCGATCCGGTCCTTCGTGGCGCGGGCCTGGAGCCGCTCGGCGGCCTTCTCCGGGGAGAGGTCGAGGAGGAAGGTGAGACCGGGCCGGACCCCGGCGGTGGCGAAGTCGTTGAGCCGCCCGATCATCTCCATCGCCAGGCCCCGGGCGCTGCCCTGGTAGACGACGGTCGAGTCGATGAAGCGGTCGCAGAGGACCCACGCGCCGTCGTCGAGGGCGGGGGCGATGACCTTCCCGACGAGCTCCGCGCGGCTGGCGGAGAAGAGAAGCAGCTCGGCCCGGGCGCCCATGTGCCGTCCCTCGGGGGCATCCTTGAGAAGGTGGCGGATCGCCTCGCCGAGGGCGGTCCCGCCCGGCTCCCGGGTCACGACGACCTGTTCCCCCAAGGATTCGAGGCGCTCCTTGAGCCGGGCGATCTGGGTGGTCTTCCCGCACCCTTCGGAGCCCTCGAACGTGATGAGTCGCCGCTTCATCTCCCCTTCCCTATTTCCTTACCAGTTCCTGTCCCTTCGCCGAATCGCGGACCGACCACCCGAGGGCGTCGAGCTGTTGCCGCAAAGCATCGCTCTTCTTCCAATCCTTCGCGGCGCGGGCAGCGAGGCGCTCCGCGCCGAGGGCGGCGATTTCGGGCGGTACTTCGGCCGTGCGGATGCCGAGGCCGAGGACCGCATCGACCTTCTCCCAGATCGCGGGCAGGTCGGGAACCGGCTCCCCTTTGTCCATCAGCCGGTTCGTCTCATGGACGAAGTCGAAGAGGTGGCCGAGGGCACCGGAGATGTTGAGGTCGTCGGCCAAGGCCTCGGAAAAGGCGTTGAGGAAGGCGGCCCCGACGGGAAGGGCGGCGGTCAAGGCCGAAGCCGGTAGCGCCTTCCACCGCACGATCCAGTTGTCGATCCGGGAGAGGGCGACGCGGGCGGCGGCGAGCTCGTCCCAGGTGAAGTTGAGGGATTGGCGGTAGTGGGCCTTGATGAGGACGTAGCGGAGTTCGCGTCCGGTGTAGCCCTTCGCCTCGACGTCGCGGACGGTGAAGAGGTTGCCGAGGGACTTCGACATCTTCTGCCCATCGACGAGGAGGTGGGCGCTGTGGCCCCAGCACCGCGCGAAGGGGCGGCCCGTCGCGCCCTCGCTCTGGGCGATCTCGTTCTCGTGATGGGGGAAGAGGAGGTCGATCCCGCCGCAGTGGAGGTCGAGTTCCTCGCCGAGGTAGTGCATCGCCATGGCGGAGCACTCGATGTGCCAGCCGGGGCGGCCCTTCCCCCACGGGGATTCCCACGCCACGTCGCCGTCGTCGGGACTCCAGGCCTTCCACAAGGCGAAGTCGCCGAAGGTCTCCTTCTGGTATTCGTCCTGCGCGACGCGGGCGCCGGGCTTCAGCCCCTCCTTGTCGAGGCGTGAGAGCTTCCCGTAGTCGGGCAGGGCGGCGACGCGGAAGTAGACGGAGCCGTCCCCGGAGGCGTAAGCGAGGCCCTTCTCCACCAGCCGCCCGATGAGGGCGATCATCTCCGGGACGTGGTCGGTGGCACGGGGCTGGACGTCCTGTGGGAGGAGGTTGAGGGTTTCCATGTCCCGGCGGAATTCGGCGATGTAGCGGTCGGTGAAGATGCGGAGGCTCTCCCCGGCGGCGCGGGAGCCGCGGATCGTCTTGTCGTCGACATCGGTGAAGTTCATCACGCTGGTGACGTCGAAACCGAAGTGGCGGAGGACGCGGCGGAGGAGGTCGCCGTAGAGGAAGGAGCGGAAGTTGCCGATGTGGGCGTGGTTGTAGACCGTCGGCCCGCAGGCGTAGAGGCCGACCTTCTTATCGACACGGGGTCGGAAGGCCTCGACCGCGCGGGTCAGGGAATTGTAGAGCCGGAGTTCGGCGCTCGGTTCGGCGCTCATTGCTGGGCTAGAGTTTCGTGACGGAGGCGATGGCCATCGCGGCGATCCCCTCGCCGCGCCCGACGAAGCCGAGGCGCTCGTTCGTCGTCGCCTTGATGCCGACGGCGTCGGGGGCGAGGCCGAGGGCGGTGCCGATCGCCGCCTTCATCTGCTGGAGATACGGCCCGATCTTCGGCGCCTCGGAGATGAGGGAGGAGTCGATGTTTTCCAGGACGAAGCCCTTCTCCTTCACGATCTTCGCGATCTGTTCCAGGAAGACGGTGCTGCGGACGCCGCGCCACCGCTCGTCGCTATTGGGGAAGTGGTGGCCGATGTCGCTCTCCCCGATCGCGCCGAGGATCGCGTCGGCGATGGCGTGGATCAGGACGTCGGCGTCGGAGTGGCCTTCGAGGCCCTTGTCGTAGGGGATTTCGATCCCGCCCAGGAAGAGTTTCCGTCCGGTGACCAGGGGATGAACGTCGTAGCCGATTCCAACGCGTGACATAAGAATAGGGAGGATAGGGGCTGAGGCTCAGGAGCAAGGCGAGGACACGATGCGAACGAAGGTGTTGGCGATCACTTTGGCGATCACGACGGCCGCCGCTGCGGCGTCGGCGGCGGAGG
>CAISZB010000398.1 GCA_903889845.1 uncultured Verrucomicrobium sp.
CTATCCCCGACGCGAAGTACGAGTCGACCCTCGTCACCCGCCTCATCAACGCCCTCATGATCGGTGGCAAGCGGTCCACCGCCGAGCGCATCGTCTACGGTGCGATCGACTCGATCAACGAGGGGAACAAGGACAGCAACCCCCTCGACATCCTCAAGCGGGCCATCGACAACGTGAAGCCCCGCCTCGAGGTCAAGTCCCGCCGCGTCGGCGGCGCCACCTACCAGGTTCCCATGGAAGTTCCCCCGGAGCGCCAGCTCGCCCTCGCAATGCGCTGGATCGTCGGCTTCGCCCAGAAGCGCCGCGGCACCTCGATGCTCAAGGCCCTCGCCTCCGAGTTGAAGGACGCCGCCAACGCCCAGGGTAACGCCATCAAGAAGCGGGACGACGTCCACAAGATGGCCCAGGCCAATCGCGCCTTCGCCCATTTGAGATTCTAAGCGCTTCTAACGCACCGCAATTTCCTACCGATCCCAACGCCATGTCCGCCGTCGCCGACCCCAAAAAGAATCCGAACAGCCCGAAGCGCCCCTATCCGATGGAGCGCACGCGCAACTTCGGCATCTGCGCCCACATCGACGCGGGTAAGACCACGGCGACGGAGCGCATCCTCTTCTACACGGGCGCCGTCCACAAGATGGGCGAAGTCCATGAGGGGACGACCGTGACGGACTGGATGGAGCAGGAGCGCGAGCGCGGCATCACCATCACCTCCGCCGCCACCACCTGCTTCTGGCCCTCCCGGAAGGAAGAAGGCCTGGTCAAGGTGTTCGAAGGTCAGAAATTCCGCATCAACATCATCGACACCCCCGGCCACGTCGACTTCACGGCCGAGGTGGAGCGCTCCCTCCGCGTCCTCGACGGCGCGGTCGCCGTCTTCTGCGGTGTCGCCGGTGTGCAGCCCCAGTCGGAGACCGTCTGGCGCCAGGCCACGAAGTACAACGTTCCCCGCATCGCGTTCGTCAACAAGATGGACCGCGTCGGTGCCAATTTCGAAAACGCCGTCAAGGAAATGCGCCTGAAGCTCGGCGCCAACGCCTGGCCCGTCCTCATCCCCCTCGGCAAGGAAGACTACCTGAAGGGGCAGATCGACGTCGTCAACCAGAAGGCCCTCGTCTACTCCGACGACGACCGTTTCGGTTCCCTCTACGCCGTCGAGGAGATTCCCGACGAGCACAAGGAAATGGCCGCCCAGGCCCTCCGCGACCTGGTCGAAGCCGTCGCCGACAAGGACGAGGAGATCGGCGAGCTCTTCCTCGAAGAGAAGCAGCCCACCCCCATCCAGCTCAAGCAGGCCATCCGCCGCCTCGTGCTGAAGAGCGAACTCGTTCCCGTCGTCGGCGGTTCCGCCTTCAAGAACAAGGGCGTCCAGATGCTCATCGACGCCGTCGTCGACTATCTCCCCAGCCCCCTCGACCGGTTCCCCGCCAAGGGTCAGGACCCGGACGACCATTCCGTCGAAGTCCTCGCCCCCGCCGACGACAGCAACAAGTTCTGCTCCCTCGCCTTCAAGCTCTGGACCGATCCCTTCGTCGGGAAGCTCGTCTTCTTCCGCGTCTACTCGGGCCAGCTCAACAAGGGCGACTCCGTCTACAATCCCCGGACGAACAAGACCGAGCGCATCAGCCGCATCGTCCAGATCCAGGCCGACAAGCGCGAGGACATCGAGACTGTCTACGCGGGCGATATCGCCGCCCTCGTCGGCGTCAAGAACATCCAGACCGGCGACACCCTCGCCGACACCGATTACGCCATCCAGCTGGAGCCCCCCTCCTTCCCCGAGCCCGTCATCTCCATGGCGATCGAGCCGAAGACCAAGGCCGACCGCGAAAAGATGGGCGACGGCCTGGGCCGCCTGATGGAAGAGGACCCCACCTTCTTCGTCTCCACGAACGAGGAAACCGGCCAGACGATCATCGCCGGCATGGGCGAACTCCACCTCGACATCATCTGCGACCGCCTCAAGCGCGAATTCAACGTCCTCACGAACGCCGGCGCCCCCCAGATCGCCTACCGCGAGACCATCCTCAAGGAAGCCAAGGGCGAGGGCAAGCTCGTCAAGCAGTCGGGCGGCCGCGGTCAATACGGCCATGTCATCCTCGAAGTCATCCCCAACGAACGGGGCAAGGGCAACGAGGTCGAGAGCAAGGTCGTCGGCGGCAACATCCCGAAGGAATACATCGGGCCCTGCAAGAAGGGCGTCGAAGAGGCCCTCCAGAACGGCATCGTCAACAACAGCCAGGTCATCGACGTCAAGGTCAACATCCTCGACGGCAGCTACCACGAGGTCGACTCGAACGAACTCGCCTTCAAGATGGCCGCGATCTTCGCCACGAAGAACGCCCTCGAAAAGGCGAACTCGATCCTCCTGGAGCCGATCATGAAGGTCGAAGTTTCCACCCCGGACGAGTTCCAGGGCGACATCCTCGGCGACCTCAACCGCCGCCGCGGCAAGATCATGAACGTCGAAACGAAGGGGATCACCTCCGACGTCCACGCCGAGGTCCCCCTCGCGGAGATGTTCGGCTACGTCAACAATATCCGTTCCATGTCGAAGGGCCGCGCGGCCTATTCGATGGAGCCTTCCCACTTCGAGCAGGTTCCCGCCCAGATCCTCGCCCAGATCAAGGAGCAAAAGAAGGGCTAGACTCACCCCCAGCGCAGGCAGGCCACCGAGCCGACTTGTTCTTTATCAATAACCACGCATTCCTATGGCTACCAAGATTCGTATCCGCCTCAAAGGCTTTGACTATCGCCTCCTCGACCGCGCCGCGGTCGAGATCGCGGACACCGCCCGCCGCACCGGCTCCGCCGTCGCGGGCCCGATCCCCCTTCCGACGAAGATCGAGAAGTACACCGTGAACCGCTCGCCTCACGTCGACAAGAAGAGCATGGACCAGTTCGAGATCCGGACGCACAAGCGCCTCCTCGACATCGTCGAACCGACCTCGAAGACCGTGGACGAGCTGAAGAAGCTCAACCTCCCCGCCGGCGTCGATATCACGATCAAGATCTAGTCGCATCACTTAGCTTTTACCGGGCACACATATGAGCGTTGGCATTTTAGGCAAGAAAATCGGCATGACCCGCATCTACGACGAAGCGGGCGTCTCCACCCCCGTTACGGTCATCGAGGCCGAACCGAACGTGATCCTCCAGGTCAAGGGCCTGGAGAAGGACAAGTATCAGGCCGTCCAGGTCGGCTTCTCCGAGCAGAAGGAGCAGCGCCTCTCGAAGCCCGTCGCCGGGCACTTCAAGAAGGCGGGCGTCTCCGCGAAGCGCTACATCCGCGAGTTCCGCCTCGACGGCAAGCCGGGCGAGGCCGAATACAAGGTCGGCGACCAGATCAAGGTCGATACCTTCAAGGTCGGCCAGGTCGTCGATGTCATCGGCGTCTCCAAGGGCAAGGGCTTCCAGGGGCCGATGAAGAAGCACAACTTCCACGGCCAGGGTGCCGCCCACGGTTCCAAGACGCATCGCCGTAACGGCGCCGTCGGTCAGCGTTCCACGCCGGGCCGCATCTTCAAGAACATGGGCATGGCCGGCCACATGGGCGATGAGAACGTCACCGTCCAGAACCTCCGCGTCATCCAGGTCCGCCCCGACGACAACACCCTCATCGTCAACGGCGCCGTCCCCGGCGCCAACGGGAACCTCGTCGTCGTCCGCACGGCGATCAAGGGTCAGCCCCGGGTCAAGAAGGTCACGGCCTCGAAGCCGGCGAACCCGATGAAGGAAGCCAAGAAGGCGGGTGGCAAGAAGTAATCCTTCTCGCCTTTCCCCCATAAACGAATCGCAGCCATGAGCAAAGCAACCACTCTTAACCTCGAACAGGCAGGCAAACTCCTGCAGGTCGAGCTGATCGCCAACGGCAAGGGCACCCAGGCCCTCCACGACACCGTCGTCGCCTACCGCGCCAACCGGCGCGCGGGTACCCGCGGCACCAAGACCAAGGCCACCGTCCAGAAGTCGGGCAAGAAGCCCTGGCGCCAGAAGGGCACCGGCCGCGCCCGCGCCGGCTACTTCGCCTCCCCCATCTGGCGCGGCGGCGGCGTCGTCTTCGGTCCCCAGAACCGGGATTTCTCCAAGATCACCCCGAAGAAGGTCAAGCAGTTGGCCCTCAAGAAGGCCCTGAGCGTCCGCGCGAAGGACGAGGCCCTCGTCCTCGTCGATACCCTCGAACTGAAGGAAGCGAAGACCAAGGTCCTCGTCGCCCTCCTCGAAGGACTGAAGATCGAGGGGTCCGTCCTCATCGTCCTCGCCGAGGCCAATGAGAACATCTACCTCGCTTCCCGCAACCACCTGGCGCTGGAAGCCGTCACCGCCGATTCCGTCAACGCCGAGGACCTCCTCCGCTTCGACAAGATCGTCCTCACCCAGGCCGCCGCCGACAAGATCGCGGCGCGCCTCAAGTAACCGAGTAAGTCCCATGCGCGATCCCTACACCATCATCAAGTCGCCCCGCGTCACCGAGAAGGGCACCGCCCTTTCCGAGAAGGCGAACCAGTACGTCTTCGAAGTCGCCCGCGACGCCACGAAGATCGAGATCAAGTACGCCGTCGAGCGGATCTTCAGCAAGAAGGTCACCTCGGTGAACACTCTCAACGTCCGCGGCAAGGCGAAGCGCAGCCGCCTGGGTAAGGCGACCACGACGTCGGCCAAGAAGAAGGCCATCGTCACCCTGAAGGACGGGGACAAGATCGAGCTGGTCTAAACTCCTCAACCGGTAAACCACTATGGCCACCAAGAATTTCCGCCCCCTGACGCCCTCCCTGCGCACCACGCAGCTGGCCGACTTCTCCGACATCACGGCGAGCAAGCCCGAGCGTTCCCTGACCGAGCCGATCCGCAAGTCCGGCGGTCGCAACAACAACGGACGCCTGACCATGCGCCATCGCGGCGGCGGTCACAAGCAGCGCTATCGGATCATCGACTTCAAGCGGAACAAGATCGGCGTCGTCGCCGTCGTCGAGACGATCGAGTACGATCCGAACCGCACCTGCCGCATCGCCCTCCTGAAGTACCAGGACGGGGAGAAGCGCTACATCCTCGCCCCGAACGGCCTGACCGTCGGCGCGAAGATCAAGGCCGGTCCCGACGCGGAGCCGACCGTCGGCAACGCGCTCCCGATCGACAAGATCCCCCTGGGCCTCCCGATCCACAATATCGAGGTGATCCCGGGCCGCGGCGGCCAGCTCGTCCGCTCCGCCGGTGGCAACGCCACCGTCATGGCGATCGACGCGGGCTACTCCAACATCCGTCTTCCCTCCGGCGAAATCCGGAAGGTCCTCGCTGCCGCCTACGCCACGGTCGGCCAGGTCGGCAACCTGGAGCACTTCAACAAGTCCCTCGGCAAGGCCGGGCGCAGCCGGTGGATGGGTATCCGTCCCACCGTCCGCGGCATGGTGATGAACCCGGTCGATCACCCGAACGGTGGCGGTCAGGGCAAGAGCAAGGGCGGCGGCGGACGCCAGCAGCTGAAGTCCCCGTGGGGCCAGTACGCCAAGGGTCTCAAGACCCGGGCGCGCTACAAGGCGAGCGACAAGTTCATTGTCGAGCGCCGGAAGAAGAAAAAGTAGCCCTGCAGCAATCAATTAACTCCTCACAGGTAACACATCATGGGACGCAGTCTTAGCAAAGGTCCGTTCGTCGACGACCATCTGATCGAGAAAGTCGATAAGATGGCCAAAGCCGCCGTGAAGAAGCCGATCAAAACCTGGTCGCGCCGCTCGCTGGTGACGCCCGATTTTGTCGGTCACACCTTCCTGGTTCACAACGGCAAGATTTTCAACTCGGTCTTCGTGACCGAAAACATGGTCGGCCACCGCCTGGGCGAATTCTCGCCCACCCGCACCTTCAAGCGGCACGGTAGCCACACCGAGAAGGTCGCGAAGTAAGCCTCGTTTGAGGCTTGCTTGGGCCTTCCGGAGACGGACGCCATGAAGGGAGCCATCGGGAATCCCGCCCGATGGCTTCGGCGTCTAGTTTGGGTGTCGGTAGCGGGAACGATTTTGTTGGTTTCGGTCGGGGCTCAAGCCCAGGCCGATAGTTCTTTGACGGTCAATGGGGGAAGCGAAACCGGAGGGTCGAAAGACCCGAAGGGGCCGGTTCCCCCGGACAAAGGTGGCAAGGGTGACGGCAACGCGACAGTGGCCGATCTGCAGGAGCAGATCCGGAAACTGCAGCAGAGCCTCACCCTGGCGAATGCGGACGCGGAGGCGTTCCGACGGCAGTGGCAGGAACTTCGTTTGAGGGACCAGGCCCTGGGCGTCGAGATGCTGACGGACGACGAAAAGCGGTTGCAGAACCGGGTCGTCGAAGCGGTACGGGAGTTGTACCAGACGGAAAAGGAACGGCGTGAGGCCGTCAACCGTCTCAAGCAGCTCCTCGACGCCGGACGCGAGGTTCTTAGAGGCACGACAGGAGTCGATCCCCATAAGGGGGCCGACTTTGAAGTGGCTTCCCGCGCTGCGGCCGAGTTTCTGGCCGCGCGGAAGGAACCGGGGGTGCCCCTCGCGGGGGACCTCAGCCAGGTGCAGGTCGTCCACGTGAACGGGGACCTCGGCACGGTGATCCTCAACGCGGGGGCCGAGCTGGGAATCGCCCCGGGAGTGCCGTTCCGGATCGTCCGGGACGGGCAGACGATCGGGACGGCCCGGGCCTTTGAAGTCAGGGAGAAGGTTTGCGCGGCGGTGGTTGAGACCATCGCAAGCGGAAAAGAGTTGAAGATTGGTGATAGGGCCGCTTTGGCGGCACAAAAATAAGGAGCTCGGGCTCCGAAAAAACCCGAAGGAAAAAAGTTTATGGCACAAGTGAAAGCAGTGACGAAGTTTGCGCGCATCTCCGCCTTCAAGGCGCGGGAGGTGACGCGTGCTATCCAGGGGCTCCCCGCGGCGGACGCCCTGGAGCGGCTCGAATTCTATCCGAAGAAGGCCGCCCGGATCGTCTACAAGACGCTGCACTCCGCGATCTCCAATGCGGAGAATAACAACAATCTGAACCGCGCCGACCTCATCGTGAAGGAAGCGATCATCGGCGAAGGCCCGACCCTCAAGCGTTTCCAGCCCAAGGCGCGCGGCAGCGCCGGCCCGATCCGCAAGCGGACCAGCCACGTCCGCATCGTCCTGGAAGAGGGCGAAGTGAAGCCGAAGGCTTCGAAGAAGGTTGCCAAGGCTCCCAAGGCCAAGGCTCCGGCCCAGGCTCAAGCCGAAAAGAAGGCCGAGTAAGTTTTAAATAAGCACTGAGAAAGAACCACTATGGGTCAAAAAGTTAATCCGATCGGCTTCCGCGTCGCCGTCAACCGCAACTGGCGGTCGATCTGGTACGCGGATAAGAAGGACTTCCCCGTCTACGTCGTCGAGGACTACCACATCCGCCGCTTCGTGAAGAAGAAGCTGGAGCAGGCCGCCGTCTCGAAGGTCGTCATCGAGCGCGCCGGCAACCGCGTCCGCGTCAACATCCACACCGCCCGCCCCGGCCTCGTCATCGGGCGCAAGGCGGCCGAGCTCGACAAGCTCAAGGAAGAGATCCGCGCCTTCACCAGCCAGGCCCGCGAGGTCCTGATCGACGTCAAGGAAGTGAAGAACCCGGAACTCGACGCCCAGCTCGTCGCCGAGAACATCGCCGCCCAGATCGAGCGCCGTATCTCCCATCGCCGCGCGATGAAGAAGGCCCTCCAGCTCACCATGAGCGTCGGCGCCCTCGGCATCCGCATCCGCGCCTCGGGCCGCCTCGGCGGTTCGGAAATCGCCCGCACGGAGCGTTACCTGGAAGGGAAAGTCCCCCTCCACACCCTCCGCGCCGACGTCGACTACGGTTTCACCGAAGCCAACACCCTTGCCGGCAAGATCGGCATCAAGGTCTGGATCTGCCGCAAGGAGGAAGCCCCTCTCGTGGCTGCCTAATTCATAACACTCTAGCCAGGACACCTCCATGCCCCTGTTACCCAAGCGCGTTAAATACCGCAAAACCCAGCGCGGCAGCCGCAAAGGCACCGCCACCCGGAATATCCAGATCGATTTCGGGAACTTCGCCCTCCAGACCCTGGAGCGCGCGTGGATCACGAACATCCAGATCGAAGCCTGCCGCGTTGCGATCACCCGCAACATGAAGCGCAAGGGCAAGCTCTGGACCCGCATCTTCCCCGACAAGTCGGTCACGGCCCGTCCCCCGGAAACCCGGATGGGTAAGGGAAAAGGCCAGCCCGAATACTGGGTCGCCGTGGTGAAGCCCGGCAACATCCTCTTTGAACTCGACGGGATTCCGGAGCCGACGGCGAAGGAATGTCTCCGACTCGCGGCGACGAAGCTGCCGATCCGGACCCGTTTCATCACCCGCGCAGGAAAGGTGGCAGCATGAGCCTGAAAATTACCGACGCCCGCAATCTCTCCGACACGGAGCTCTCCGCGAAGAAGCAGGAGGCCCGCCAGGAAATCTTCAACCTCCGCCTGCAGCAGCAGACCGGCGCCCTCGAAAAGACGAGCCGCCTGGGCGAGCTCCGCAAGGACATCGCCAAGCTGGAGACCGTCGCCACCGAGCGCCGCAAGGGGGCTGAAGGTCGAATCGAAGAAAAAGGCTGAGAAGGCCGTAAAGGCCGCCTAATCGATTTGATACCGGCCCGGAAGGGAAAAAATTCTTGAACTCCAAGAAAAAACGCCCATCC
>CAISZB010000399.1 GCA_903889845.1 uncultured Verrucomicrobium sp.
CGGGTACAATCGCTTCGCTTCCCTGTACAGCTGGAGGCGACCCGCGCGTTTGAACGAATGGAGGGCCTGCAGCCCTCCAAGCCTCCCTGCCCGGATGCAACAGAACGGGCCTACAGGTCTGACCGAAGGGATGCCGTCCGCTTCGGATAGAGGATATCCGCTACTTCTAACCCGCTTGGGAGGAATCACCGGAACCCTTTCCCATTGCCCAGCCCCCCAGAACCGTTATCCTGCGCCCATCATGGCCGCCGTCCCCCCCACCGATCCCGCCGTCGCGGTGCGCTGCGTGCTCTGCTTCGTCGTCGCCGGGGGGCGCATCCTCCTCATCCGGAAGCTGCGCGGCCTCGGCGCCGGGAAGATCAACGGCCCCGGCGGGAAGGTCGAGCCGGGGGAGGCCCCCCTCGCCGCCGCGATCCGGGAGACGGAGGAAGAGATCGGTGTCACCCCCACCGGCGTCCGGGAAATGGGCGACCTCCATTTCCGCTTCGTGAACGAGACCGGCGTCGGGGCCGGACTCCAGCTCCATTGCACAGTCTTCCGCGCCGAGGGCTACGTCGGCCAGGAAGAGGGGAAGGAACCCGTCTCCACCGACGAGGCCATCCCCCTGTGGCATCCCGTCGACGCCCTCCCCTTCCACGAGATGTGGGCCGACGACCCCTTCTGGCTCCCCCTCGTCATCGAAGGGGACCGCTTTGAGAGATTTGAGGGCCGCTTCCGCTTCGACGGAGAGAAGATGCTGCAACACCAAATGAAAGTCGTCCGGGGCGAGCCCGCCCGGTAAATCGATCTCACTTCGTCGCGAAACGGGCACGGAATCGGCTTCTCTTCCCCCCCGTGAAGCGCTTCCTGAAGCTCTACGTCGCCGCCGGCCTCTTCCTGGCCGTCCTCCTCGGCGGGACGCTGGCCTACGTCGCGCACGGCTGGTCCCTCTCCGACGCCGTCTACATGGTCGTCATCACCGCCTTCAGCGTCGGCTTCGAGGAAGTCCGCCCGATCAACACGCCGGAACTGCGGATCATCACCATGCTCATCATCGGCCTGGGGGCGGTGAGCGCGGTCTATTTCGTCGGCGTCCTCGTCCAAATCATCACCGAAGGAGAAATCGGCAAAGCCATGAAAGATCACCAAAAAAGCAAGGAAATCGGGGGCCTCGCCCGCCACGCCATCGTCTGCGGCTACGGGCGGATCGGGCAGACCCTGGCCCGGGAACTGAACGCGAGCGGATTCCCCTTCGTCATCATCGACAAGGAAAAGGAGCGCGTCGCCCTGGCCCTCTCACACGGCTGGCTCGCCTTCGAGGGGGACGCCGGGGACGAGAAGACCCTCTCCGAAGTCCACATTGAGCGGGCCCTCGTCCTCGCCACCGTCCTGCCCAGCGACATGGTCAACGTCTTCATCACCCTCACCACGCGCAACCTCCGGCCCGACCTCCGCATCATCGCCCGGGCCGAGGACCCGGCGAACGAGAAGAAACTGAAACAGGCCGGGGCGAGCGAGGTCATCCTCCCCGCCATGACCGGCGGCATCCAGATCGCCCACAGCATCACCCGGCCCTCCCTGGGCAGCATCCTCGACCAGGCAAACCGCTACCTGCGGCACGACCTGCGGGAACTGGGCGTCGACATCGTCGAACACCCCGTCGTCCCCGACGGCATCGACGACGGGAAGACCGTCCAGCGCCTCCTCCAGGGCGTCGAGGCCGATTGCCTCGTCCTCGCCGTGAAGAAGCCCGACGGCACCCTCCTCCAGCACCCCCCCGGCAGCTACCGCCTGGAAGGGAACGACGTCGTCATCCTCCTGGCCCACGGCGACGCGATGCAGAAGCGGAAGGCATAGGGGGCGCGATTTGCGGGTACTGCCCGTTGGGGCTGGGTAGAATCACTGCGCTTCCCTGTAGCCCCTCCATGCGCACCGCGCGTTTGAACGAATGGAGGGCGTGCCGCCCTCCAATGTTGTCTCCCGACCCTGCGAGTTGGTTCCCCCTTACGAGGTATTGCGCTATCGCGCAGGCAGTCCCTGCTCTGATACGGCGCGGGGAGAAGGACGCGACTCTATAGGCTATTCTCCCAAGGAGAGTTCTACTCCGCTGAATCTAACCTCCTTGGGAGGAATCACCATGGGAGGAAGCTTCGGAACCGAAGCGGCCTTCTC
>CAISZB010000400.1 GCA_903889845.1 uncultured Verrucomicrobium sp.
CCTGCGCGATAACGGCATGGCGCACTGCTTCAAGCTGATCCATTTCCACATCGGTTCCCAGATCCCCGACATCCAGACGGTGAAGCGGGCAGCCCGCGAAGGGGCGCGCTACTACGCGAAGCTGGCGAAGGAGGGCTTCGCCCTCGGTTACCTCGACGTCGGCGGCGGCCTCGGCGTCGATTACGACGGCAGCCACTCGGCCAATGATACGAGCATCAATTACACCCTTTCCGAATACGCCCGGGACATTGTCTACAACGTCGCGGAAATCTGCAACGAGGAGCAGGTCGCCCATCCGACGCTGGTCAGCGAGAGCGGTCGGGCGGTCGTCGCCCACCACTCCGTCCTCATCGTCGATGTCTTCGGCGCGATCGAGAAGACGAAGCGGGTCAAGACCGGGGAGGAAGTCATCCCGGCCCACAAGCTGGTCGCCGACCTCATCGACCTCCGGCAGACCCTCAACCGGAAGAACCGCCGGGAGCACTTCCACGACGCCCTCCAGATCAAGGAGGACGCGGAGACGCGCTTCAACCTCGGCCTCCTCAACCTCCAGGCGAAGGCCCAGATCGAGACGCTGTTCTGGGAGATCGCCGAGGAGATACTCCGCCACTACCAGGGCGCGCAGACGATCCCGAAGGAAATCCGGGAGCTGGGCGATTCCCTGGGCGACCAGTTCCTTTGCAATTTCTCCCTCTTCCAGTCGCTGATCGACCATTGGGCGCTGGGGCAGATGTTCCCGATCGCGCCGATCCACCGCCTCAACGAGAAACCGGCCCATCAGGGGACGCTGGTCGATATCACCTGCGATTCGGACGGGAAGATTTCGGAGTTCATCACGGGGGAGGAAGTCGTCCAGGGGACGCTCCCGCTTCACGCGATGGACGGGCGGCCCTACTACCTGGGCATCTTCCTCATGGGAGCCTACCAGGACATCATGGGGGACCAGCACAACCTCTTCGGCAACGTGAACGAGGCCCATGTCTTCCTCGACCCCGACGAAGAGGATGGTTTCTACATCGAGGAGACGATCCCCGGCGTCACGATCGGGGAGATGCTCGCCTCGGTCCAATACGATCCCCATCTGATCGAGCGGGCGATGAAGCAGCAGATCGACGCCGCGATCAAGTCGGACGTCCTGAAGCCGAACGAGGCGATGCGGCTGCTGGAGAATTACGAGAAGGGGTTGAAGGGATCGACCTATCTTCAGTTCGATTGAGCCTTTCCCGGTCATGACGTCGCAACGCCTCGCGGGTTTTCTCCTCGGGGCGTGGGTCTTTGGGTTCGTCCTGGTTGCCGTCCCGCTCCGGGCCGAGGGCGGGGAGAAGGCCTTCACGGTCTGCTGGTGGAATATCGAGAACTTCGGCGTCGCCGACCGCTTCATCGACGGGCGGTACGTCGCCTCGGCGATGAAACCGGCCTCGGAGATCAACGCCGTCGTCGCGATTTTGCGGAAGATCCATCCCGATATTTTGGGCGTCGCCGAGGTCCTCCGCGAGCCGCAGGACCGGAATCTGAACCTTCTTAGGGCTGTCCTCCGGCAAGGAGGACTCGATTATCCGGCGATGGCCACGGTCCACGGGTCCGATCCGCGCATTCAGGTTGTGCTGCTCTCGCGCTTTCCGATCTTTTCGGTCGAGGAACTGAACCGGGACCGTTTCCCGGTGACCCTCGTCAGCCCGCAGACGGGGGCGACGGAACCGGCGGAGTTTCGGGTCAACCGGGGGTTTGTCCTGGCCCAGGTCGAGGCCGCGCCGGGGTATCGGCTGGGGGTGATGCTGGCCCATTTGAAGTCGAAGAAGGTCGAGGCGGGGGTCCTCCCGGAGGAGCCGGGGGAGACCGGGGACGCCGTGGTCCGGCGGAAGGAGGCCGGGGTCCTTCGGGCCCGGGCGGAGGATTTCCTTTCCCGCAATCCGGGGGAAGACCTCCTGGTCATGGGCGATTTGAACGACACCGAGGAGAGCCGGACGCTCCACGTGATCCTCGACCGGTCGCCGCTGTGGGCCTTGCCTCTGGCCGACTGGGCGGGGGAGATGTGGACGGAGATCGTTTATCCGAAGGAGGCGCGGGAACGGATTGATTATCTGCTGGTCAATGCCTCCTTGCGGCAGAGGTTCGACTCTGGCGCTGGGGCCTCGTATCTTTATCGGGGGAGGCCGGAGGAGGGGGCAGGGCTCGATGCCGCGACGGCGAGCGATCACCGGCCTCTGGTTGCCCGGTTCAGGCTGGGGACGCAGAAGTAGCGTAAAAAAGTGTAGGCCTGACGCTAAAGAGTGCTTCGTTCCGATTTGGCAAAAAGACCGAAGTGTGCCCCAATGGGGAGATGCGAGTCCCGTCCACGATCCTCTCGAAATGCTGGACGGGGTTGGGGATCTCCCTTCTCCTCTTTCTTTCCGTCTCAGCTCTCGCTGAAGACGAGACCGATCCCAACGTCATTTTTCAGAAGATGTTTGCCCGCTATCAGGCGTTGGAAACCTATTCTGGCGAGGGCGTTATAACCTCGGAGAGCACTTCGGAACGGGGAACCAGGCGGACCGAAAGGACCTTTTCGATCAAACTCAAGAAGCCAAATCAATACCTCATCACCTTCAAGCAAACGAGTACCTCGGAGACCGGCGTCGCATATAAGACGAAACAGGGGGCGGTATGGAGTGACGGGACGCAGAGGCTTCTTTATCTGGGACCAGATAACTATTTCAGAGCACCTACCGACGAAAGGGCGATCAGCATGGCCGTCATGTTTGGGGGTTCAGATCAGATCATCGCGGCGCTTTTTTTCCCGAGCTTGGCTTCCCTGAATGTCCCGCTCCGCATGAATGCCCTCGTTCTCGAAAAAGCCGAGGCGATCAATGGTGAGGATTGCTACGTGATCAGCGGCCTCATAGAGCATGGCGCACGAAGGACTGTCTGGATTTCCAAATCGAGCTTCTCATTCATTCAGACTGGATTCACGGCCACTTCCTCGCCGGGCACTGTGACCACCTACCGCAGCGACGACCTGCTCGACATGCTAAGCAAGCAGAGGGGGTTTCCGGTTGGCGAGGCGAGCCGTCAAAAAATGCGGGAAATCCTGCAACAGGAAGACGCCGCCATTGATAAGGGGCAAAGCACAAGCGTGACGACCCAAACCTACACTCCGATCGCATCACCCGATTTTACCGACGCCGATCTTTCCTACACTCCTCCGGCGGGTGCCGTGATCAGGGATTCCCTGATTATTCGGATGTCGTCGGCAGAGTCGAAGCCGGGGCTTCCCCCCAGCCTCCCCTCAACGCCTTGATCAGCGACACGGCGGCCTGCAGGCGCGTCGAGCGTCTTGGCGTCAGGTCCGCATAGGTATCAGGTCTACACCTTTATACATTCAGCCCCGAACGGCGAATGCATCAAAGTGTGCGGCTGCTGACGCCTAATGGTGCATCCGCAGCACCTTAACCAAAATCGCCAGCGGGATGACGATGCAGCCCATGAGGAGGAGGAACTTCTTGAAGTGGTTCTCCAGCAGGTCGCGGACCCGGTCGCCGAAGAGGCGGATGAGGGCGGCGACGAGGAAGAGGCGGGCTCCGCGGCCGATCAGGTCGGCGATGAGGAGGGTGGGCAGCGGGACGCCGCAGATGCCGGAGGTGATGGTGAAGACCTTCGCCGGGATGTAGGTGAAGGGGGCGCAGACGAGGACCAGGAAGGCGTTGTTCTGGTACATCGTGGCGACCTTATCGAATAGCTCCTTATGGAAGCCGGGGATGTGGGCGAACATCCACGGGCCGATCAGGTTCCAGCCGTGGAGGCCGATGTTCCAGCCCGCGATGGCGCCCAGGAGGGAGAAGGGGAGGGCGATGAGGGGGTAGCGCCACCATTTGGTGGGGTTCGCGAAGGCGAGGACGATGAGGATGGCCTCGGGAGGGATGGGGAAGAAGGAGGCGTCGGCGAAGGCGACGAGGCAGAGGGCCGGGATGGCGTAGGGGGTGCCGCACCAGTGGAGCGTCCAGTTGTAGAGACGGCGGATGGGGTGGAGGGCGGTCGGTGCGTTTTCCATAAAAGCTATGTAGCTAAAGGGATTTAAGGGAGGGTTTCCAGAAGAATCGGCCATAATACCCCCGGGGGGCGGTTTTGCGTTGACGGTCCCTCAATCCGCTTCATAAATGAAGGGCTGGCGTTCCTTTCCTCCTCCGTCTCGGCTGGGGCGGAGGGCGCGGAGAAGCACAACACGAAAAGAGAATAAAAGGACACGAAAAGGAATCTTATGAGCGTTAAAATTGGTATCAACGGGTTTGGCCGCATCGGCCGCCTTGTCTTCCGGGCTATTGTCGAACAGGGACTTCTGGGGAAAGAAGTCGAAGTCGTCGCCGTGAACGATCTCGTTCCCGCCGACAACCTCGCCTACCTGCTGAAGTACGATTCGACCCAGGGTCGCTTCTCCGGCGAAGTCCATAGCGAGAAGTCGGCCCCCTCCGTTGCCGAGGATGACGTCCTCGTCGTCAACGGCCACAAGATCAAGGCCCTCGCCGTCAAGGAAGGCCCCGCCGCGATTCCCTGGGGCTCCCTGGGCGTCCAGGTCGTGATCGAGTCGACCGGCCTCTTCACCGATGCCGAGAAGGCCAAGGGCCACATCACGGCCGGCGCGAAGAAGGTCATCATCAGCGCCCCCGCGAAGGGCGAGGACATCACGGTCGTCACCGGCGTCAACCACGACAAGTACGATGCCTCCAAGCACCACATCATCTCCAACGCGAGCTGCACGACGAACTGTCTGGCCCCCGTCGTCCACGTCCTCCTGAAGGAAGGCATCGGCATCGAGGAAGGCCTCATGACGACCGTCCACAGCTACACCGCCACCCAGAAGACCGTCGACGGCCCGTCGAAGAAGGATTGGAAGGGCGGCCGTTCCGCGGCGATCAACATCATCCCGTCGACCACGGGTGCCGCGAAGGCCGTCGCCCTCGTCTGCCCCGAGGTGAAGGGGAAGCTGACCGGCATGTCGTTCCGCGTCCCGACGCCGACCGTTTCCGTCGTCGACCTCACGGTCAAGACCACGAAGGCGACGAGCTACAAGGAAATCTGCGAGCTGATGAAGAAGGCGAGCGAGACCTACCTGAAGGGCATCCTCGGTTACACGACCGACGAGGTCACCTCCAGCGACTTCATCCATGACACCCGCTCCAGCATCTTCGACGCCGGTTCGGGCATCGAGCTGAACGCGCATTTCTTCAAGCTCGTGAGCTGGTACGACAACGAGTGGGGTTACTCCAACCGCACTGTCGACCTCCTCAAGCAAGTCGTCAAGTCCCTCTAATCGAGGGTTTTAAGATAACGCCGCACGTTCCGAAAAACCTCGGGGCGTGCGGCGTTCCTCTTCCGTTTTCTTTCCGAACGCCTAACTCCTCACTCCCCCCCTCCCTATGGCCAAAGTCACGATTCGCGATCTCAATCTCAACGGGCTCCGCACCCTCGTCCGCGTCGACTACAACGTCCCGATCGACGAGAAGGACGGCGCCTTCGTCATCACCGACGACACCCGCATCCGCGAAACGCTGCCAACGATCAAGCTCCTCCGCGAGAAGGGAGCCAAGATCATCCTCTGCGCCCATATGGGCCGCCCGAAGGGGAAGAAGAACCTGAAGGAGAGCCTGGCCCCCGTCGCCGTCCGCCTCGCGGAACTGAGCGGCACGCCCGTCGCCTTCTCCGAGGAGACCGTCGGACCCGTCGCCGAGGCGAAGGCCGCCGCGCTGAAGCCCGGCGAGATCCTGCTCCTGGAAAACACCCGTTTCTACTCCGAGGAGGAGAAGAACGATCCCGTTTTTGCCGCCCAGCTCGCGAAGCTGGCCGACGTCTATATCAATGACGCCTTCGGTGCCGCCCACCGCGCCCATGCCTCGACGGAAGGGGTCGCGAAGTTCGTGAAGGAGAAGGGGATCGGCCTCCTCATGGAGCGGGAGCTGAAGTTCCTCGGCGACGCGGTCGCCAATCCGGCCCGCCCCTTCGTCGTCATCCTCGGCGGGGCGAAGGTCTCCGACAAGATCAAGGTGATCGACTCCCTCCTCGACAAGGCCGATACGATTCTCATCGGCGGCGCGATGGCCTACACCTTCTCCCTGGCCCTGGGCAAGCAGGTCGGCAAGTCCCGGACCGAGCCCGATCAGGTCGACACGGCGAAGAAGGCCCTCGAAAAAGCGAAGGCCAAGGGGGTGAAGTTCCTCCTCCCCGTCGATAATTTCATCGTCGAGTCGGTCGACTTCGACGCGAAGAAGGTTTCCCCCGGCCGCTACACCGAGGACGCCAACGTCCCCGACGGCTGGCTGGGCGTCGATATCGGGCCGAAGACGGTCGCCGAATGGACGACGGAGATTGCCTCGGCCAAGACCGTCCTCTGGAACGGGCCCGCGGGCATCTTCGAGATCAAGGAATGCGCCAAGGGCACCTTCGCCATCGCCGAAGCCGTGGCTGCGAACTCCGCCGCCACGACGATCATCGGCGGCGGCGACTCCGTCAAGGCCGTGAAGCGGGCGGGGGTGGCCGACAAGGTCTCCTTCATCTCGACCGGCGGCGGGGCCTCCCTCGAATTCCTCGAAGGGGCCGTCCTCCCCGGCGTCGCCTGCATCCCGGACAAGGCTTGACCGTCCTGCCCGTTCTGCTTCAATAACCACCCGCTCCCGCCCCCGGACCTCCCAAGGGGGCACAACTTATTTATGTCGAAGATTTACCGCAAAAAGATCATCGCCGGAAACTGGAAGATGAACAAGACGGCGACCGAGGCGAAGACCCTCGCCGCCGAAGTCCTCAACGAGGTCAAGAAATTCGATCAGGCCGATATCGTCCTGATTCCCCCCTTCACTGCCCTCGGCGTCGTCGCCGAGGCGATCAGCGGCGTCCCGAACGTCTTCCTCGGCGCGCAGAACGTCCACCAGGCGGCCAGCGGCGCCTACACGGGGGAAATCTCCGTGGCGATGCTCCGCGACGTCTACTGCCGCTACGTGGTCATCGGCCACTCGGAACGCCGCCAGTATTTCGCCGAGAGCGACGCCCTCATCAACGAGAAGGTGAAGACGGCCTTGGCCGGCAGCCTCCGCGTCATCCTCTGCGTCGGCGAGACGCTGAAGGAGCGCGAGGGGGGCGACGCGGTCTGGAAGAAGGTCCTCACGAAGCAGATCGCCGGCGGCCTCGCCGAGATTCCCGAGAAGGATTTCGCCGACATCATCGTCGCCTACGAACCCGTCTGGGCCATCGGCACCGGCAAGACGGCGACCCCGGCCCAGGCCCAGGAAGCCCACGCCTTCATCCGCAGCCTGATCGAGAAGAATATCACGGCCGAGGTCGCCCGGAAGATCCGCATCCAATACGGCGGCAGCGTGAAGGCCGACAACGCCTCCGAAATCCTCCACCAGCCCGACATCGACGGGGCCCTGGTCGGCGGGGCCAGCCTCGACGCCCGCAGCTTCGCCGCGATCGTCCTGAGCGCGGCCCAGCCCGGCGCGGCCTCATAAACGTTTAGAAGGTTTCCCATGCATATCCTCATCGACATCCTCATCGTCTTCTTCACCGGCCTCAGCGTCCTGCTGGTGCTGGCGATCCTCATGCAGCGCTCGAAGCAGGACGGCCTCGGCGCCGCCTTTGGCGGGGGGCTGACGGAGACCGTCTTCGGAGCGCAGACCTCGGCGGTCCTGGTGAAGTTCACCACGTGGCTGACGGCGATCTTCTTCCTTCTGGCCATTGTGCTCGCCTACCTGACGAGCCACGCCTCGAAGGAGTCGACGCTCCACAAGCGCCTCCTCCAGGCCGACCCGGCGGCGGCGACCGCCCCCGCCACCTCGGCGGCCCCGGCCACTCCGACGACGGGTGCTGCTCCCGCCGCTGCCGATTCCTCGGCGGCGAAGAAGTAGTCCCCGCTTTTCGGAACGGGAGCGCGTGAAGCAGGGTTCCGCAAGTAAGAGCAAGAGGGCCGGGATTCCGGCCCTCTTTCTTTTTGCCCTGTTTGTGAGCCTGGGGCTGGGGCTCCTTTCGGGCTGCGGCGCGAAGCGGGAACGGGCCGACCTCGTCTTCGCCAATGGCGCGGAGCCGGAGAGCCTCGACCCCCACATCGTCACCGGCCAGCCGGAGATCCGCCTCTGCGAGGCCCTCTTCGAGGGGCTGACGACCCGCAACGGGGAGGGGAAGATCGTCCCCGCCCTGGCCGAAAGCTGGGACCTC
>CAISZB010000401.1 GCA_903889845.1 uncultured Verrucomicrobium sp.
CACCGGGCGAAGCTTTCGGTAAGGGGGGCCTTGGATCCCTTGCCCTCCGCCTTCATCTCAGCGAATACCGGCGACTCCTCGAGTTTGAGGCGGATGTAGACCGAGACCGCGAGCAGAAGAAACGACAGAAGGAAGGGCACCCGCCATCCCCAATCGGCAAACTGCTCGGCCGTGGTGAAATGCCTGAGGAGTCCGATCACGACCAGGGCGAGGAAGAGGCCGAGGCCGCCGACAGAAAGGAATGTCTGCTTTGGGTTCACAGCTCCTCCTCCTTCGGGACCGGGGGGGCGCCTGGCGGAAGCTTCGCCGCCTCCTCCTCGTCTTCCCCGATCCTCGCGGGCTTCACGCGGAAGAGGCGGAGGACGGTGACGAAGAAGAGGGGGATGAAGAAGATCGCGAGGACGGTGGCGGCGACCATGCCGCCGACGACGCCGGTGCCGATGGCGTTCTGCCCGCCGGAGCCCGCGCCGTGGGCCAGGGCCAGCGGCAGCACGCCGAGGATGAAGGCCAGGGAGGTCATCAGGATGGGCCGGAGCCGCTGCCGCGCGGCGGCCATCGTGGCGTCGATCAGGGACATCCCCTCGCGGTCGTAGTTCTCCTTCGCGAACTCGATGATGAGGATCGCGTTCTTCGCGGAGAGACCGACGGTGGTGAGGAGGCCGACCTGGAAGAAGATGTCGTTCTCCAGGCCGCGGCCGTAGGTGGCCGCGACGGCGCCGAGGACGCCGATGGGGACGATGAGGAGGACGGCGAAGGGGATCGACCAGCTCTCGTAGAGGGCGGCGAGGCAGAGGAAGACGACGAGGAGGGAGACGGCGTAGAGGGAGTTGGTCTGCGCTCCCGCGCGGCGCTCCTCGAAGGAAAGGCCGGTCCAGTCGTACCCGATGCCGTTGGGGAGCTTGGCGACGAGTTTCTCGACTTCGTCCATCGCGACGCCGGTGCTCAGGCCGCGCGCGGGGGCGCCGAGGAGCTCGATGGAGGAGGCGCCGTTGTACCGTTCCAGCTTCGGGGAGCCGGTGAGCCAGTTCCCGGTGGCGAAGGCGGAGAAGGGGACCATGTCCCCGGCCTTGTTCCGGACGTACCACTGGCCCAGGTCGTCGGGGACCATCCGGGAAGGGGCGTCGCCCTGAAGGTAGACCTTCTTGATGCGGCCCCGATCGACGAAGTCGTTGACGTAGACGGCGCCCCAGCCGGCGGAGAGGGTGTCGTTGATGTCGGCGAGGGAGAGGCCGAGGGCGGAGGCCCGTTCGCGGTCGATGTTGATCTTGTACTGGGGCTCGTCGTTGAGGCCGTTGGGCCGGTTCGCCATGAGGAGGGGGCTCTGCGCCGCCATCCCCAGGAACTGGTTGCGGGCGTTCATCATCGCCTCGTGGCCGACGCCGCCGAGGTCGAGGAGCTGGAGGTCGTACCCGGTCGAGTTGCCGAGCTCGTTCACGGCGGGCGGCGCGAAGGCGAAGGCCAGGGCGTCCTTGTATTGCATGAAGTGCCCCATCGCCCGGCGGACGATCGCCTGGACGCGGTTCTGGTCGCCAGGCCGCTCCTTCCAGTCCTTCAGCCGCACGAAGCCGAGGCCCGAGTTCTGGCCGCGGCCGCCGAAGTTGAACCCGTTCACGGTGAAGACGGTGGCGATGTTCGCCTTCTCTTCTTCGAGAAGGTAGGTGCGCATCTGGTCGAGGATCACCTGGGTGCGGTCGGAGGTGGCGCCCGGGGGCGTGGTCACCTGGATGAAGAAGTAGCCCTGGTCCTCGTCGGGGAGGAAGGAGGTCGGGACCTTCGGGAAGAGCCAGACGAGGGTCGCGACAAGGCCCACGTAGACGAGGAGGAAGAGGAAGGAACGCCGCAGGACGGTGTGGGTGGTCTTCCCGTAGGTGTCCCGCGTCCAGTTGAAGCCGCGGTTGAAGAGGCCGAAGAAGCCGGTGTGCTTTTCCTCGTGCCCCTTCTCGACCGGCTTCAGGAGGGTGGCGCAGAGGACGGGGGTGAAGACGAGGGCGACCATCACGGAGAGGAGCATCGCCGCCGCCATGGTGATGGAGAACTGGCGGTAGATGACGCCGGTGGAGCCGCCGAAGAAGGCCATCGGGATGAAGACGGCGGTGAGGACCAGCGCGATGCCGACCAGCGCCCCGGTGATCTGCTTCATCGACTTCTTCACGGCGGCCTTCGGGGAGAGGCCTTCCTCGGACATGACGCGCTCCACGTTTTCCACGACGACGATGGCGTCGTCGACGAGGAGGCCGATGGCCAGGACCATGCCGAAGAGGGTGAGGACGTTGATGGAGAACCCGGCGGCGGAGAGGACGGCGAAGGTGCCGAGGAGGACGACGGGGACGGCGATCGTCGGGATGAGGGTGGCGCGGAAGTTCTGGAGGAAGAGGAGCATCACGAGGAAGACGAGGCCGATGGCTTCCAGGAGGGTCTTCACGACTTCCTCGATCGAGAGGACGATGAAGGGCGTCGTGTCGTAGGGGTAGACGACGTCGACGCCGGGCGGGAAGAGGGGGTGGAGCTTGGCGACGGTCTTGCGGACGGCGGTGGCGGTCTCCAGCGCGTTGGAGCCGGCGGCCAGCTTCACGGCGAGGCCGGCGGCGGGCATCCCGTTGTATTGGGTGGAGCGGGAGAAGTTTTCCCCCTCCAGGGTGATGCGGGCGACGTCGCGCAGCCGGATCAGGGAGCCGTCCGTGGCGGTCTTCACGAGGATGCCGCCGAACTGGTCGGGCGTGCTGAGGCGGGAGGGCCCGATGACGGTCGCGTTGATCTGCTGCCCCTTCGTCGCGGGGAGGCCGCCCAGCTCGCCGGAGGCGACCTGGACGTTCTGCGCCTTGACGGCGGCGACGATGTCGTCGGGGGTGAGGCCGTAGTTGTGGAGCTTCGCGGGATCGATCCAGATGCGCATGCCGTACTGGGCGCCGAAGAGGATGTAGTCGCCGACGCCGGAGGTGCGGCTGATCGGGTCCTGGACGACGGAGGCAATGAAGTCGGAGATGTCGGTCGAGGTCATCTTGCCGTCCTTCGAGTAGAAGCCGACGACCATGAGGAAGTTGCGGGTCGACTTCGCCACGCGGAGCCCCTGCTGCTGCACTTCCTGAGGCAGGGAGGGCATGGCCAGCTGGAGCTTGTTCTGCACCTGGACCTGGGCGATGTCGGGATTGGTCCCCTGGTCGAAGTAGAGGGTGATGGCGATGCTGCCGTCCTTGTCGCTCTCCGAGGAGAAGTAGAGGAGGTGGTCGATGCCGCTCAACTGCTGCTCGATGACCTGGACGACAGTGCTCTGCGCCGTCTCCGCCGAGGCGCCGGGGTAGTTGCCGGAGATCGCGATGGAGGGCGGGGCGATGCTCGGGTATTGGGAGACGGGCAGCTGCTTGATGGCAAGGGCCCCCGCCAGCATGACGAGGATCGCCAGGACCCAGGCGAAGACGGGACGATCGATGAAGAAATTGACCATGGCGGAAGGCGGCGCTGGGGGATGCGAGGGCTAGGGGGCCGAGGTGACGGCGGGGGAGGCCGCCGTGCTGTATTCGACGGCGTGGACGGGGGCGCCGGGACCGATTTTCTGGAGCCCCTCGACGACGACTTTCTCCCCGGCGCGCAGGCCGCGGGTGGCGCCGTCCCCGTCGTTGGCGACGAGCCACGCGGCACCGACGGTGCGGTCGGCCTGGATGACGCGGAGGTCGGCCTTGCCGTCGGTCCCGACGACGTAGACCGTGGCCTCCCCCTTCTGGTTGTGGGTCACGGCGCGCTGGGGGACGAGGAGGGCGTTCTCCGCCACGCCTTCCTGGACTTGGGCGTGGACGTACATGCCGGGGAGGAGGAGGCGCTGGGTGTTGGGGAAGATGGCGCGGAGGGTGACGGAGCCGGTGCTCTCGTCGACGGTGACTTCGGAGAACTGGAGCTTCCCGGCGGGGGCGTAGGCGCTGCCGTCCTCCAGGAGGAGATGGGTCTCGGCCTGGGCGGGGCCGGAGGTGGCGTTCCCGCTCTTCATCGTGCCGTTCTCCACCGCGTGGCGGAGGCGGAGGATCTGGGAGGAGGGCTGGACGATGTCGACGTAGATCGGGTCGAGCTGCTGGACGGTGACGAGGGAAGCGGCCTGGCTGGCGGTGACGAGGGCCCCCTCGGTGACGGTGGAGCGGCCGGTCCGCCCGGCGATGGGGGAGACGATGTTGGTGTAGGCGAGGTTGATCTTCGCGCTCTCGATGGAGGCCTGCGCGGTCTCGATGGCAGCCTTGCCGGAGGCGACGTCGGCCTCGGCCTGTTTCTGGGAGGCGACGGCGTCGTCGTAGGCCTGCTTGCTGACGGCCCCGGCGCCGACGAGGGGGCGGTAGCGCTCGGCTAGGAGGACGGCGGAAGCGAGGGTGGCCTTGTTGCGGTCCAGGGTGGCCTTCGCGGTGGAAAGGGTGGCGTTGGCGCTGTCGAGGGAGGCCTGGAAGGGAGCCGGATCGATCAGGTAGAGGGACTGGCCTGCGGTCACCTCGGACCCTTCCTCGAAGAGACGCTTCAGGATGACGCCGCCGACCTGCGGGCGGACTTCGGCGATCCGGTAGGGGGCGGTCCGGCCGGGAAGCTCGCCGGTGAGGGGGACGGGCTGGGCGACGAGGGTCACGACGGTGACCTCGGTGGGGGGAGGCGCGGCGGCGGCCTGGGGAGCCGCGCCTTGCTCATTGCACCCGGCAAGGCCAAGGCTCAGGACGAGGCCGAGGGCGATGGAAAAGGGAAAACGCATGAAGATCCTTAAGGAGGTGTAAGATGTATCACGTACTACGATTATCTTGCTTTAAATAAAAGTGAATTTTTTGAAATTTCGTCACTTTTTGGGGGTAAAGAAGGGGAAAGGCCCTTTTCCAAAAAGCGTAATTGGGTGCGGATCCGTTCCTCGGTGCCGGTCTCTTCGAGTTCCCGGTAGAGCAGGGGATGGGTGATCCAGGCGAAGGAATCGAGGAGGATGCGGGCGGTGTCGAGCGGGTCGGCGGGCTGGAATTCTTTTTTCCGGATGCCTTCCTCGACAAGGTCGGTCATCAGTTTCAGGAGGAATTCCCGGAAGTAACGGGTGCAGGCCCACTTTTCCGTGTAGGCGGTCAGGACGAGTTTGTAGATGTGTCCTTCGTTTTTAAAACGTTCCTTATGAACATGATGTATCGATTTTAAAATCGACGCAATCTGATCCAGGACGGTGCTGTGGGGGCGGAGCGAGGCGAGGACGCAGGCTTTCTTTTCGGCCAGGCGCTGGTCGGCGCAGGCCTCGATGATGCTCTGTTTCGAGGAGAAGAATTTGTAGACGTAGGCGGGGGAGATGCCCAGTTCGGCGGCGATGTCGGCCACGGTCATCTTGCTGAAGCCGAGGGTGCGGCAGAGCTCGTCGGCCGTCGTCATGATCCGCTGACGCAGCTCGTCCTTCGTGGGGCGCCGGGTAAGGGGACTCATAAGAGTAGTGACGAAAATTATAATTCATCACCATCCGATGTCAAAACGAAAAGAAAAGGGCAAGGGGTGGGGAAAGCCGCTACGCTACCCTGGCGGGAAGGGGTCGCGAAGGGGATCAAGCTGCCCTTCGGG